>CALARM010001076.1 GCA_937888925.1 uncultured Synergistia bacterium
ATATAAAGATTTTTTCAAGTTCTACAGGGGATTTCATTGCAGTTCTTGAGGGACTCTCAATGAATATAGATACACTCAGCTTTTCACCTGACGGAGGAAAAATGGCCACAATAAACAGGAAGAATAAAATAAAAATATGGAAAACAGACAGTGGCAGGCGCATCAAGGAATTACAACTGGAAGATAAAATTGAAATAAAACAATCCAGTTTTTCACCTGATGGAAACTCGATAATGTTTATAACTGTTCCTGACAATAAATTCAGAATGTTTGACGTAAAAACAGGTGAGAAATTATTTGAAATGGAATTAAACGGAGAAAGTAACATTACAGGTTTCTGTATCTCTTCCAACGGAAGGTATCTGGCCGCACAGTTTAACGGAGAAAAAACTTTTACAGCAATTTATGAAATAACCTGGGAAGGAGAAAGTACAAGAGTTTTTTCTGATTTTGAAAATTTTCTTGCGTCAGGGAAAAATTACCTGAAACAGGGTTTACTTGACAGAGCACTGGAAAATTTCAATCATGCATTTTCTATAAAAGGACAGGAAGAGAACCAGGATATTCTCGAATCTATAAAGATCTGTGAAACAAGAATAAAAGCGAATGATTCTCTCAAAAGAGCCGATGATTTCTTCAAAAACAAAAACTATGAAAAAGCAGAAGAACTTTACAGAGAACTTATTAAAATTGAAGAACTGGACGCAAGAGCCAGATTCCTGATTTCCGATAAGATAGAAGATATAAAATTACTCCACAATGTGATTGATTTCTCTAAAGTTTTTTGTGTCAATAAAGAAGGAGAAGATCCTTTATTGCCTTACGGAGTATATTTTGTTCTTTACAAAGAAGATACAGGGAAAGTACTGAATTACATCAGATATTTATCTAAAGTTACTGAACTGCCTGCAGAAATATGGAACATGGCAGGATACGCCTATTCTGCCGGCATGCAGTTCTATTCCGCACTGGAAAGTTTTAAAAAAGCTCATACCCTTGAACCGGAAAACAGTAGCTATCACAGAAACTATGCATGGTCTCTTTATTATAATGAAAACTATAGCGATAGTTTTTATGAATTTAAAAAACTCTACGATAAAATAAAAGATGATGAAATCTTAACAGATATGGCAGTTGCTATGACAGGTAAGGATAAAAGTCTCAACCCTGCTATAGATACATTTTTAGAAATACTCGGAAGATCTCCCCTTTCTCTCAGGGCAAATCTTTATATCGGTGAATTACTTGCAGGAATGAATGATTTCTTCCCTACGTTTTTTAATTCATCTCCCGATAGAGAGAAATCCGAAATATACCTTAAAAAATCAGAAGAACTTAATCCTCATCTGTTAAGAATAAAATCTTCCCTGAAATATTCGTCGTCTATATTTAAAAATTTATCCGAAGAGGAAGGAGAATATAGTGACAGAGATTTTTTATCTCTTCTCTATAAAAACTCTCCCAGAGGAAGAAACTGGTCTATCATGGAAACCTATCTGGGGCAACATCAGAGCAATGTAAGATATATTGAATTTTCAAAATCAGGTAATACCTTTTTGACTATCGGTGAGAAAAGTGACAGAATTTTCTATTATTTATGTCACGAAAGACGATGGGTGCCACAGTCACTGGATCTCTCGAAAACAGGCATTTCTTCCATAGCTCTGTCCGGAAGAGGAGAATATATAGCTCTGTCCGGGAAAGGGGAAAATATACATCTCTGGAACCTCTGCGGCGGGGAGTATAAATTTGTAAAGACCTGGCGATCTCTTCAGAAAAACATAAACAGATTATTTTTTATTAAAGGAGGAACACAGCTTTTTTCTGCAGGAAAGAATCAGATACTGAAACTCTGGGATGTACAGAGCGGTATCTGCCTTAAAGCCTTCAAAGAAGACTGTTTTCATATGTCCTGTATAGACATTTCCTCCGATGAAAGAAAAATCGCCTCTGCAGATACAGACAGAACCATTAAATTATGGGACATGGAAACAGCAAAATGTACCGGCACCTTTTCAAAACATTCCTCTTCTGTCATATATGTCAGATTTTCTCCTGATAATAAATTTCTCATTTCTGCCGATAATGATGGAGAGGTTAAATTCTGGAATATTTCTGACGAAAAATGTATTAACACTATATCAACAGAAGATAAAATAATGAATATGAAATTTTCTCCCGATGGTAATTTCCTTTTTATATTCGGTAAAGAAATATCAGTATGGAATTTGCGCAAAAATTCCAGAGAAACCTTTGATTTTTTTGACAGAGGAGTTACTGCAATGGCAATATCTCCCGATGGTAATATATTCATAACAGGCGATCATAGAGGAGTAGTAAAAACATGGCACAGATCTGTCATAAATGAACTGAATTATAGATATTATCTTACCGGACATGACACAATAAAATTTGACAGTTTCTGGAAGGAGAAGGATATTCGCTTTGAATATAAAGAAAAAGAAAGTGAAAATAATTTGGCATCAGAAAAGCAGGAAATTCTTCAAATAGGGTTGAAAAATGATAAAGAAGAAAAAAGAGTTTTCGGGAAAACATGGGATAAAGTGATGACGTTTTTTACAAAACAATAGAATCGTGACGTGTCACGATATAGACTGTAAAAGTTATCTCCAGACAACCCATTAACAGGAATGGTTCTCGCGTTACCCATTACGCATTACGATTTACAAGAGAGGAGTATTATTTTAATGAAAGAAAAGTTAAGAGCTTATTTTGAGGCAAAGAGAGAGGAAATAACGGAATATACAATTAACATCCTTACCGACATGGTAAGGGAGAAAACAGTAAATGCAGGGAAAGAAAGCCTGAAAGATTTCCCCTATCTTACAATCCCCGGGGAAGAAAGCAAAGTTTCTTCTATAGTTATAAGAGAATTTGAAAAAATGGGCATTCCCTATGAAGTGAGGGAACTTGTAAAGGGCAGAGCAAATGTTACAGGTTCTTATGGTAAAGGTGAGCCTTCACTTCTTATAGGCACTCATATGGATGTAGTTCCTCCCGGAGACGGATGGGATACGGATCCTTTTGAACCATATGTAAAAGACGGGAAAATATATGGAAGAGGAGTACTTGACAATAAAGGTCCTCTTGCATGTTCTCTTGTCACAATGAAAATATTTAAAGAACTTGATATTCCTCTATCAGGAACATTTATGGTTGCTGCCATAGCGAGTGAAGAATTCAGGGAAAAAGGTGAAATGGATCCCGGTATAGAATTTTTAATCAAAAACAAATATCTTACTCCCGAATATGCTATAATCCCGGATATAGGAGAAAATATGCAGAAAATCGACATAGCAGAAAAGGGGCGTCTCGTAATAAAAGTTACATCTACAGGGAAACAGGCTCATGGTTCCACACCGGAGAGAGGTGTAAATGCAGTATTTATGATGAATGATTTCCTCACAGAACTGAAACATTATAAACCATCCTATACAGAACATAAATATCTCGGCAAACCCAGTCTTAATCTGGGTGTCATCAAAGGCGGAGCAGCGGCAAATATTGTTCCCGCAAAGTGTGAAGTACTGCTGGATATAAGATATTTACCATGTCAGACAGCGGAAGGGATAGTTGAAGAATTAAAAGAGCTTTCCAGGAAGGTTGAAGGGGTTTTCGATTTTACGATAGAACAGTGCAGTCGTCCTCATGAGATAGAACCTGATAATATTTTGATAAAGGTAATACAGGAAAATTCAAAAAACATTACAGGTTTTATGCCTGAACCTTTCGGTATGGGAGGAGGTACCTTTGCAAAATCATTTAATCTTGCAGGTATTATCGCAGTAGGCTTTGGCCCCGGCGACGATTTTGCCTTCCATGTAGCAAATGAATATGTAGAAATTAAACAGCTTGTAGATTTTTCAC
>CALARM010001077.1 GCA_937888925.1 uncultured Synergistia bacterium
GAAGCCGGAATTATAGCCAATAAAAATTCTATTCCCTATGATACGAAAGGACTTATGGTAACAAGTGGCGTAAGATTCGGTACGCCTGCCCTTACAAGCAGAGGAATGGGAAAAGCAGAAATGAAACAGATAGCAGAAATGATAGGCAAAATTCTTTACAATATAAAATCAGAACAAATAAAAGAAGATATAAAAATAGAAATAAAAGAACTCTGCAGAAAATTTCCTGTTTATTCCAATCGCCTTGTAGATAACGGGTCAGGAAGGGTTTATTAATATTAACCGGGTGAGGCTTTTCTTATGGACTCAGATATAGTTTTTTCGTCCTTTTTTTTCGTCAGAATATGTTGTGATTTTTTATCTAATTTAAAATAAGATTTAACATCTAAATCCCTCCGCCTGATAGGAAACTTATTTCCAGACAGAGTTCCAGGAATTTTTACAGGAGAAAGGACATGTCTGTCTTCGACAGAAGATTTCTCCGGTAAAACAACCCCGGGCGGAGGTATTTCTTTAACAGAAACTTCCACGGCAGAAGATTTCTCCGGTAAAACAACTCCGTGAGAAGGTAATTCTTTAACGGAAGCTTCCATGACAGAAGATTTTTCAGGTAATACAACTCCGTGAGAAGGTAATTCTTTAATAGAAACTTTACCAGCAGAGGCAGATTTTACAGAAGTTTCAGTAAGGAGTTTTTCTTTAAATGAACTATCCGGGTTAAAAACAAGTTCATCACGAAGTATATCTTTAACAGGAGTTTCCAGATTTACAACAGCTTCAACAAGAGACTTATCCTGAACAGGGAGTGACATTTTTACAACAGTCGCTTCACCTGATGTTTCCCTTTTCACAGAAAGTTCTTCGAGAAGTTGTTCTTTATCCTGTTCTTCCATCTTTGCCAGAGCTTCAATAATAGGTTTATCCTTGACAGGAAGTGACATTTTTACAACAGTCGCTTCACCTGATGTTTCCCTTTTCACAGAAAGTTCTTCGAGAAGTTGTTCTTTATCCTGTTCTTCCATCTTTGCCAGAGCTTCAATAATAGGTTTATCCTTGACTGACAATTTCATTTTCAGGACAGGTCTGACATCTGATGGAACCTCTGCCACGGGAGAAACAATTTCTTCCAGTTTTTTTGTCATAGTCGTAGTTTTCTTTAATGTTTTATCTTCTTTTTTAACATCTTCTTTTACGACTTTTTGAAGAATAAATTTATCCCTTTTATTCTCTTCAGCATTTTTCCTGTCGAGTTCTTCTTCAGCTCTGTCAGAAAAAAGTGGTCTTGAAACCTTTATCTTACCCTCTTTGACTTTCTTTCTGTATTTCTTGAGTAAACCTTCTCTACCGGTATCTTCAGAAGGTACTTTAGCATCAGAGGTAAGCTCCCTTGTCTCTTTTGAAGAAACATTAGAGATTTTCTGGTGTTCAGATGAAAGTTCACTTGTATCTTTAAACTGTTCGGGAAGTGTAAGTATAGACGTCTTAAAATCAGCTTCTTTATCTGCATAGCTAACGCTCTCTCCGGCATCTTCCTGTTTGATATCATTTTTTTTCTTTATTAATTCCATAAGATTATAAAGGGCACCCTGTAACACTCTTTTTGTTGTTATGGAAAAAAGGCCTTCCTTTTCAATAGCTTTTTTTATAGGTTCTATTGCATCTTCTTTGCCAATCTCTGAAAGAGATATAGCACATATCCTTCTTATATTATGATCCTCATCTTTAAGACCTTCTAATAAATTGTTATAAAACGTTGGATATTTGACTCTACTCAGTAAATTAAAAGCAAACAAACGGATTGAAGTGTCTTTATGGGAAAACAATTCGGAAAGCCAGGGAGAAATAATATATTCTTCATCAGGAAATCTGATTTTTTCAAGACTCTCAATGGCAGCTGTTCTGACACCTTTATTATCTGATTTCAATAACTTTAACAATCCATCAACAGCTATATTATCTCCAATTTCTCCCAGTGCAATAGCAGATTGTTTTTGAAGTGTCACATCATCGTCAGATAAAAGTTTAATCAAAGCTACCGTAGCCTTTTCCTGTATAATACCGCTGAGAGCTTTAATAGCACGTAATCTGTTCTTTGTCTCATTGGATTTTAATTGAAGTATTAATAGATCCGTATCGGACAGTCCTTTTTCACTCTGAATTACAGAAAAAGGATCCTTCCAGAGTAAAAGTGCATATTTAATGTCGTCTATAGATTGATATCTATCCTTAATCTTCATTGCTTTTGCTTTTGAAATAACATAATCCATATAAAGGGAAATTTCCGGTTTAACTTTTTTGGCAGGAGGATCAAGGGAAAAACCTCTGGGATGATAGCCTGTAATAAGATGAAAAACAGTAGTGCCAAAGGAATAAATATCACTTCTGTGATCACATGGTTTTCCTCCGCATTGTTCAGGTGAAGCATAACCAATAGTTACAAATTCATGAGATGAAGAGGAAGAGTCTCCAAGTGATACTCTGGCTATACCGAAATCTATAAGAACGAGAGCACCGTCTGCTCTTCTTATCATTATATTTGCAGGTTTAAGATCCCTGTATATTATAGGAGGTTCTCTATTATGTAAATAACTCAAAACATCACATA
>CALARM010001078.1 GCA_937888925.1 uncultured Synergistia bacterium
AATCTGGCTCTAATACTATGAAAGTAATTAAATTCGGAGGTTCAAGCTTAACTGACGCAGAAAGTTATCACAGGGTAAAAGAGTTATTAATAAAGGAAAAAGAAGATAAAGTACTTGTTTTATCTGCCATGCAGGGCATTACAAAAGAACTGCAGAAGGCCATAAAAAAAGCTTTAAAAGAAGAAGATGAAGTAGAAAAGATTATAAAAGAAATATCAAAAAAACATCAGATAGTTGCAACTCAGGCTATAAGAAATTCAGAAATTCTTTCAGATATCCTGGAGAGAATTGAAAAAAAGATGAAACGCCTTGAAAGGCTGTTATACGGAATAAACTATACGGAAGAGGTAACGGCAAAATCAAGGGATATGATACTCAGTTTCGGCGAAAGACTCTCTGTTCATATAATGGAAGGTATATTCAGGTCAGAAGGCATAAAGAGCTGTGCCATGGAAGCAGACGAAATAGGCATAATCACAGACGGAGAATTCGGTAATTCCACAGCGGATTTGAAGAGTACAAGAAAAAATCTCAAAAAAAATATAGGCCATGTTCTGGATAAAGGAATCATTCCTGTAGTAACAGGTTTTTTCGGACAATCAAAAGATGGCTACACAACACTTTTCGGCTTCGGAGGAAGTGATTATACAGCAGGTATTATAGCCTGTTCACTGGACAGCAGTGTTGTTGAAGTATGGAAAGATGTAGATGGTTTTATGAGCGCAGATCCAAAACTTGTTCCTGGAGCTCATTTTATAGACAGACTATCTTATGCGGAAGCGGCAGAGCTTGCCTATTTCGGAGCAAAAATACTCCACCCCAGAATCGTCCAGCCTATTGAACCCAGAGCCATACCTATAGTTATTAAAAATGCTTACAATCCGGACCTTACAGGAACTATAATAGAAAAAGAAGGTTATCAGAAAGAAGATGTCATTAAAAGTGTGGCATGCAGCAAAGATATAGGCGTAATAAAGATTGAAGGAGTGGGTATAGGTTATAAGCCGGGTGTACTGTCTTCTATGGCGTCAGCCATAAGTAACCATGGAATAAATATAAAATCTGTAATTACTGCCCAGACCAGTATAAATATCATACTTGACATGGAAGATCTTGATGACTGCCATAAAATGCTGAAAAAGCACCACAGCACTGCAGTGGAAGATGTAGTAAAAATAGAAGATGAAGCCTTAATAGGTGTTGTAGGAGAAGGTATGGCCACGACAAAAGGCCTTGCTGCAAGGGTATTCAGAGCTATTGCAGAAGAGCATGTCAATGTTGACATGATATCTTACGGTGCTTCACAGGTAGCATTTTATCTTATAGTAAAAGAAGAATATCTGGAAAGAGCTGTAAAAGCAGTACACAGAGAATTTTTTAAAGTTTAATATTCAGGTGAATAGTGAAGGGAAATTTCCACTACTCACTACTTACCACTCACTACTCACTAAAAAGGATGTGATTATATGGCAAAAACTTTTTCCGAAATCAATAAAAAAATCAAAAAAGGTAAAGCTGTAGTCCTCACTGCTGAAGAAGTAATAAAGATGGCAGATGAAGAAGGTATAAGCAAAGTAGCGGAAAAAGTAGATGTAGTTACGACGGGAACCTTCGGCCCCATGTGTTCTTCAGGGGCTTTTCTTAATTTCGGACACTCAGATCCTCCTGTAAAAATGAGTGAAGTCCTGTTAAATGATGTACCTGCCTATGGTTCTCTTGCTGCAGTAGATGCTTATATAGGTGCTCCTGCAATCTCCAGAACAAAAGGCATGGATTACGGAGGAGCCCATGTAATAGAAGATCTCATAAGAGGAAAAGAAATAAAGCTTGTTGCCTGGTCAGATGGTACGGACTGTTATCCTGGAAAAAATGTGGAAAGAAATCTCACCCTGAATGATCTCAATCAGGCCTATTTATATAATCCGAGAAATGCCTATCAAAACTATGCATGTGCAACAAATACCTCTCAGAAAACCCTTTTTACCTATATGGGAGTACTTACGCCAAATATGTCCAATGCAACTTACTGCAGTGCAGGTCAGTTAAGCCCTCTCCTTAAAGATCCCTATTTAAGAACAATAGGCATAGGAACAAGGATATTTATAGGAGGAACTGCAGGATATGTTGCCTGGGAAGGTACTCAATTCAATACGAAGCGGGAAAGAACTGACCTTGGAGTGCCTAAAGGCGGCGCCGCAACCCTTGCAGTAGTTGGAGACTTAAAGGGTATGAATCATAATTTTTTGAGAGCCTGTGTGATGCATAAATACGGTGTATCCCTTTTTGTAGGCATAGGAATACCAATACCGGTACTCGATGAAGAAATGGCACGTTTCGTCTGCTTAAAAGACAGTGAAATATATACAAATATAATAGATTACAGCATAGGAACTCTTTCAAAACCATCTCTCGGTCTGGTCAGTTATGAACAGTTAAGAAGCGGAACCATTGAAATACAGGGTAAGAAAATTCCTACTGCTCCAATATCCAGCTATAAAAAAGCAAGGGATATAGCACAGACACTCAAAGAATGGATAATGTCAGGGACTTTTACTCTCGCAAAACCTGTTGCTCCACTGCCATCAGATCGTGAATGTAAACCTTTAAAGAAAAAAGAGGGAGGTGAAAATTAATGGCTAAGGGCCGCTTTGTTTTAAGCTTCCCTCCAACCCTGGTGGAAGAACCTCTTACCTATCATCTGGTAAAAGATTACAATATAATTACAAATATACTCAGAGCCAAAATTACTGCTAAAGAAGAAGGCAGACTGGTTGTAGAAATGATCGGAGAACTGGAGCCTGCCATTAAATATCTGGAAGAAAAAGGGGTAAAGGTAGAGCATCTGGCTACAGAAATACTCGTAGATGATACTCTATGTGTTCACTGCGGCGCATGCGGAGCAGTATGTTTCCCGAAAGCTCTGCAGATTGACAGGGAAACCTTTGAATTAAAATTTGACAGAGAAAAATGCAATCTCTGTGAACTCTGCCTGAAGGCATGCCCTGTAAGAGCTATTTCGAGTAATTTTTGAACAGGTGACGCGTAACGCGTAACGCGTTACGCGTTACGTATCTAAATTATGATTGACTATTCGATTATGCCGGCAAGTCCCGGCTGTTATATTTATAAAGACGAAAAAAACAATATAATCTATATAGGGAAAGCGAAAGACCTGAAAAAAAGGGTTTCAAGCTATTTTCAAAAAAGAGACCATGATAGAAAAACCCTGCATCTCATAAATAATATCCATTCTATAGACTATATTGTCACAGATAACGAAATAGAAGCTCTTATACTGGAAAATACACTCATAAAAAAACATAAACCGAAATATAATATTGATCTGAAAGATTCAAGACGTTATGCCTCTATAGAAATAACAGGCGAAGATTTCCCGAGACTCCTTGTTGCCAGAACAAAACATGAAAAAGGGGAATATTACGGACCCTTTGTTTCAGGACAGAAAAGAGATCATCTCATACAACTTTTAAGAAAAATATTTAAACTCAGAACATGTAAAAGACTCCCCAAAAAAGCGTGCCTCAGATACCATATAAAATTATGTGATGCTCCATGCACAGGTACTATAAGCAGAGAAGATTACAGTGAAAAAATAAAAAATGTACGATATGTCCTTAAAAATAATACAGATTTGCTCATAGAAGATCTGAAGGAAAAAATGGATACTGCTTCCCGGGAACTTCAATTTGAAAAAGCCATAGAATATCGGGAACAGATCTATGCACTTCAATATATGTCTCAAAAACAGAAAATGGAAAGAAACAGGACGTATAATGAAGATATAATAGATTATATTATCCATGAAGAGGAAGTTTTTTTGCTCCTCTTTAACATAGATAAAGGTGCCTTACACAACAAATCCGATTTTATTTTTCCATGGAGTGAAGATTTTTTCGAAGAATTCCTTGTCCAGTATTATTCCGAACATGAAATACCTGAAATAATTATAGTCCCCTGTAACATAGAGAATTCCGTCAGAGATTTTCTTTCCTATAAAAAAGGAAAGAAAGTAACAGTAACTGTGCCGAAATCAGGAGAAAAAAAACATCTCCTTGACCTTGTAAAAAAGAACTGTGAAATTTCTTTTTTCGGTGATATGATAAAGGTTGAAGAACTTCAGAAAAAATTGCACCTCAATGATATGCCCTCTGTCATAGAATGTTTCGACATATCACACCTTTCGGGAACTTTCACAGTCGGCGCAATGGTACAGTTCAGAAACGGGAAACCTGATAAAAATAATTACAGACGATTCAAAATAAAATCACCTGAAGCCATACAGGATGATTTTACCTCAATTGCGGAGGTCGTAAGAAGACGGTATACAAGACTCTATGAAGAAGGCTCTCCCATGCCTGACCTTATAATAATTGACGGAGGTAAAGGACAGCTATCTGCCGCCCTTGAAGAATTGAATAAACTTTCCCTTAAAATACCAGTTATTTCCATAGCAAAAAAATTTGAAGAAATTTATTTCCCCGGTTTATCAAAGCCACTGAGACTCGGAAGAACGGAGAAAGCTCTTCTTTTTATACAGGAAATAAGAGACGAAACCCACAGATTCGCCATAACTTATAATAGAAAACTCAGAAGCCTTCATCAGTGAATGGAGAATTGACAGAATTATTTTTATATTATAAAATATATTTGTATTATTTGAAATATTTCAAATAATTCTAAT
>CALARM010001079.1 GCA_937888925.1 uncultured Synergistia bacterium
AAACCCTATGGTATAAGAATGAAGATTATATCTTCCGACTATACACCTTCTGTATTAAATAATGCCGAATTTATATACAGGCCTGGCAGTGATCCTAAAAATTTCACTGTTAAAATAATGGGACTGGGGTTTATCCCCCTGGAATTTCAGAGGGACATCCAGAAAGAAAACACAGGAGATTTCCTGGTAATGAACTGGACCGTTGATTTACTTCAACTGGATTATTTTTTTAAAAATGGCACTTCTGCTCTGATAAAGGAAAAAAATAAGATTGATAACAGAGACACATATATACTGGAGTTTAAATTTGCAAAAGATGTTAAACCGTCTGTTCCTGAATATAAGCTCGGAGATATACCGTCAGAGGTTAAATTTAAGATCGATTATACCCTGGGGAGTCTTGAAAGGGTAAAATATTCTTCCGTGAAATACTGGGTAGACAAAAAAGATCTGATAATTATAAAAAGAGAAGAATATATAGGCGGTAAATTACATTCCACAAGGCTCTTTAAGAATATAAGCCTTAACAGTGTAAAGAAAAGCGATATTTAGCAGATGATCGTAGAGACAGGCTACTGGCCTGTCTCTACATAATTATTTACTTCCAAGGATTACTTTGACTTCATGAGACTCACTTATGAGACGTATAACCATAAGATTGATTGTTTCTCCTCCTGTATTCATTATTTGTTGTAGATCTTCTTCTTCTTCAATTTCCTTTTTATCGGCAGAAGTGATGAGATCGAATTTTTTTATACCGGATTTTGCAGCGGCGCTGTTCTCTGTAATGTCTTTTATTATGAGCCCTTTTTCCGATGAATAAATAGGTTTCATTATGTCAGGAATAGTGTCGATATCCCATCCCATTGACGGTTCTTTTTTGATACTGAATATTATAGGTACAGGTTTTCTTCTTACAAATACTATATTAATTTCATCTCCAATATGTTTGTTTTCCAGCATGTCTTTAACCTGACCTTCTTCTTCCACTTCCACTCCACCGAATTTTATTATCACATCACCAGTCTGAAACCCTGCTGCCTGTGCAGGACTGTTTGGTATAACCTTTCCTACATGAAGACCTTTGGTAACACCATAAAATTCTTTCAGATAGTCAGGCATTTGAATAATAAGCATACCAAGCCATGGTTTACCTGATTTCGCAGGATTATAACTTAAATCCTGTCCTATTTCTTTCATAGAGAGGGTAAAGAATTTATCCAGGGGCTGTAAAAAACCTGTTCTGGAGGAAATTATTTTCCTGTTTTTGCCTATTAAATACATGTCAGGAAACTGCCTTTCTATTTTATAAAGACCATGTATGGTTTTATCCTTATCCAGTATGACAGGAAAATTTATATTTTGTTCTTTTGTATATAAAGTTAAACCATTATAGCACTCTTCATCTGAAGTAATTATAATAATATTTAAAAAAGCTCCGGGAAAGTCTGATTTTAATTTGTTCATAGACATTATTTCTCTCTTACCCGGCTCATCAAGGTATTTTATGAAATAAATGAACAGGTTGGTTTGGCTGTAATTTTCAAGTGTTACCTCTTTCCCGTTTTGATCTACAGATTTAAAGTCAGGAGCAGTTTCTCCTTTTTCCAGTGACGCCATTGAAGGGAGCACGGAAAAGAGAAACAGTAACAGAATAAGAATAAATTTTTTCATAGTGTAACCCTCTCTGTATTTTGATCGTAACGCGTAACGCGTTACGCGTGACGGGTGTCAACGTCACGATATATATTAAATTCTCTTCCATGTTACATAATCCTTTTATATCAAAATAATAGAAACTGTATGGTAATTCTCAGCTCCGGCCACAGGACTGTTAGAGTATATTTCATAACAAATTACAGGCACTCCTCCCGTCACGCGTTACGCATTACGCGTCACGAAACATTTGTTATGGAACTGACCAGAATAGTATTGTTTTTTACCTTTTCCGGTGTTAAAATTATATATGGGAAAGGATTGATGCTTATGTTTATAAAGAAATCTTTATTGTTTCTCTTAATTTTTTCTCTGACTCATTCCATAGTCTTTTCACAGGACATATCGGAATTTGTCGGTGAGATAAAATTTGTGAACGAAAACGGAGGATATTATGCCTTCATATCAGGAGGAAAACATTATAACCTTGTTAATTTACCAAAACAGCAGGGACAGGTAAAGGAAGGTAAATATAAAATAACAGGATTACCTTCTATAAATGATCCTCTTTATACAGGTCTTATTCCTTTTCAGGTTACCCGTATGGAGCTTTTAGGACCTTCCCAGGCAGGATCCAACGGAGAATTACAACTGACAGGTAATGTCTTTTTCTATAATTATGGCGGTGCATCCACCTATCTGCTTGAAGTATCGGGAGCGAATAATACTAAAACCTATTATTCTCTTACAGGTATAGCACCGGGACAGATTGCAGAAGGTAAATACAGTATTAAAGGTTATGCCGATACTTCACAGGCTGGCAGTGCTATGGCCACTCCTCTTAAAATAACTAAAATAGAACCTGCAACTGCCGCAAATACCACGGCACAGCAGGATACAACTCAACAGAACAATCAGAACCAGGAAAAGCAATATATGGGAATGATCATGTTCAGACCAATAGGTTCTGTCGGAGGTATTGGTTATTATATGTTACAGACACAGGATAATCAGCAATTTGCTCTGATTGATCTGGGACAGGAAGAAGGTAAGGTTAAACCGGGTTATTATAACGTAACAGGTGCAGTCGCACCTGATGCCCCCAATCCTTATAATATAAATATACCATTTATGCATATTTCAAATATAAATCTTATATCTGAAATACCGGGTATGAGTGATAATACAAATATGTTTTTTCAGCAGGATGACGGTGAAGAAGGCGGGGAAGAAGACGGAGGAGGAGGTCTTTTTTAATTCTCTTGACAATATTCCTTTTTCTTTGATATACTTGATAGCTGTCAGCTATAAGCTCGCACTTATTACAAAGAAAGGATGTCTTTAAATATGTCAGTTTGTTTATGTCCTAAAAATGAAGAACACTGGTATCCCGCTGATAACGAATATGATTTCTGTCCTCTCTGCGGTGAAAAACTTTTTTTAAAATGCCCAAAATGTGAGGCTGCTATTTTAAAGCCGGAACACAAATTCTGTATAAAATGCGGTAATGAATTCAGACCTGATCTTAAAAAGAAAGAAAAAGAAGATCAGGAAGAAGCTTAATAAATTACTGAGGTGAGCATAAACAATACATATATGTTTTCGTGACGGGTAACGCGTGGCGGGAGTAAAACGTTTATAACATGCTTATGCTCAGGTCAATAAGTTTGAAAACCAGATTCCCGGATAACTGAATAAGAGTGGAGAATTACTTCAGATAAAATAAATTCAGATTTTCTCTGAAAAACTGAAAAAGAAGGAAAAAGGTGAAGAAAAACAGGCAAAAATTTCATAATAAAGAGATAGTTTTTAACACTGTCTCCCTTATAAATATTGAAATACCGGCAAATATGGAAGAATTACTACCTGATATGGAAGATGGTATTTTTCGTCTCAGGCAGGATATAGCCGGCATATTTGGTTTTATTCCTCCTTCTATAGCAGTTTCTATCATTCAAAATAAGGAACATTACGATATAAAGATGGAGGACCTGTCTGTTGCAGGAAGCTATATAAATAAAGATATGATATTTATATGGGGGCCGGAAGAATGTCTGTCTTCTTTTAAAGGTATAAAAGGGACAGAACCGGACGGAAATCAGGGTTTATGGATTAAATCTTCGCTTAAAGATAAAGCTGTAACTGAAGGGTGCAGAATATATCTTCCCATGGATATAATACTGAATAATCTTCGTTTAATAGCTTTTAAGCATGTTCATCGTCTCCTTGGGCTGGAACAGACACAATTTCTCCTTGATACACTCCGTGAAAGCCATCCTGTTCTTATTGAACAGCTTGTACCGGGAGTATTTTCTCTTCTTGAACTGAGAAGGATTTTAAAGAATTTACTTCTGGAAAAAGTGTCTTTACGTCCCCTGATTAATATTCTGGAGACCCTGGGAGACTATTCCCATCTTACAAAAGATACGGATCTTTTAACGGAACATGTCCGCCGTTCTCTTGGCAGTTATATATGTAAAGATTATAAAGACGAACAGAATACCATAACAGTTATGACTGCCGATGCAAGGATGGAAAGAATATTCCTGAAAGGTATTGTAAGAACAGAACAGGGAGTTACTCTGGAGCTTGATCCGGAATTGAGGAGAAAATTACGTGTTTCTCTTTCGGAGAATATAGAGAAATTTAATGAACTCGGCATGAGGCCTGTATTGGTTTCTTCTCCTGAAACAAGACTTCATTTGAAACGTTTTGCCGAATATTCCTATCCTGATCTCATAGTTTTATCTATAGATGAAGTTCCGTCTCACATCAAAACTATTTCCTATGGAATAGTTTCTATAGAAGATGCAGAAGCCTATATAGAATCCGGTGACCAGTATTATAAAGAAAATAAGCTGGAACTTGCAGAAGCAGAATACAGAAGGGCGGTAGAGCTTGATAGTGCCAATGCGAGAGCCCATTATGCCCTGAGACTTACATACAGAAAAATGGGAAAACTGGATCTTGCTCTCCAGGAATATAGAAAAGCTATAGAGCTTGATCCGAAGTATGAATTTATAGATCTTGGATTTGATGAAAAGGAGAAAAAACTGGAAGATCTGATAGAGGAAAAATTAATTCCTGCAGAAACTCAGAATAAACAGGATTCTACCCGGGAGATTGAATTAATAATTCCTGAAGTGAAGAAAAAAAATTCGGCTTTAAAAATAGAAGAAAGTATTTATATAGACCAGGATAGAATAGAAAAAATGAAAGGACTTAACCCGGGATTTGCTACGATATTTAACAAAATGGGTGAAGATTATCTGAAAGTAAAAAACTACGAAGGCGCCAAGAAAGAATTTAATAAAGCTATTGAAATCGATGAAAATTACCCGGAACCTCATAAAAACCTGGGTATTATTTATTTCCATGAACAGGACTGGTTTATGTGCAGGAAAGAACTGGAAAAAGCAATAGAAATCAATCCTGATTATCTGGATGCATATATTTATCTTGGAAAACTTTTTAAAATGAGAAATATGAGAGATAAAGCCGAAAATGCATTTTACAGAGCCTGGGATCTTGCCAACAAGAAATCAGATGTTAAAGCAAGAGAAGAGATAAAGAAAGAATT
>CALARM010001080.1 GCA_937888925.1 uncultured Synergistia bacterium
AAATCCAGGTTCAGACATATTCTATGACAACAAGTTTTCCTGATTTTTCCAGTTTTTCTCCCAGGAGAGGCACTATTTTATGTCTTGGCAGAACTCCTTTCTGCTGAAATGCCATATGAATGTGCCCCGGGTTTTTTGCCTTACCTGCAAAGAAATTAATTCTGTCAGACGATTTCAGATGTTCACACAGCTCTGTTACTGCAGAATCCTGTTCGTAATAGGCATGGTCTTCATCTATTATATTATATACCTGATTGAGTGTTATAGCTCCTTCTGTGACAAGATCTATACCTTCTATATTATATTTCGGAGGAGATAGTTCGCTACAGGAGTCTTCGTCTATTGTAACGGTTTTCCCTAAAATTCTTGCTACCATTGATGCAGTGCTTGCGCCGCAGACGATTTTGTTCCCTTCCGAATGAATAAATTTATTTACCGTTTTTATATCATCTCTTTTATCTTCCGGCGGGCCTGTAAGTATGTTGACTGTTTCACCCTTTCTGCAGAAGGCAAGTGTGGCTGTACAGTCGTCTCCTCCTTCTTCTTCCCATAACCTCCTTCCATGCCTGTGGATATGGCCGGGAAGATCATAAATAGACATACCCTTTGAAAGACATGTATTTATATAATTACATACTCCGTCTATCTGCCATCCCCTTTTGAGACTCAATCCTATACCTGCCATGGTAATTCCGTCGCTTACAACTATTAAGCCGTCGCCCCCTTCCACATAACACGTTGCTTCTCCTGCTATTTCAGTGTCTATTATAATCTGTCTCTGTTTCAATATATTTGCAATTCTTCCTGCAATGAAGAGAGGAGGCGGCATTTCATAGGTTATTACAGTTGCTTCTCCGTCATTTAAAATCCTGATAACTGTAAATACTGCATAGGGAAGATTTTTTTCTTTTGCTTTATTCATAGTTTTAATAATATTTGTGACGGCACTTCTCAGAGAAAAGCCTCTTCTGAGCAGTTCCAGAAGGCGGGAGGCACATATTGTTGCAGCTATGGAGGCTTTTATGCCGGAACCGAGTCCGTCACTCAGGATTATTGTAGTAGCAGAAGTGGTTCTGTCATATAATAAGACATCTCCGCAGGGGTTGCCGGGTTTTTTGGGACTCTGTTCAACTGTTATTTCTACATGTACATATCCTTTAACCATCTGTCTTTTTTCTGATCCTCCTTTTCCTCTGCCAGGCGTACAAGGTTCTGTACCAGTTCTTCACCTCTTGCAGTACTTTCTCCCAGGAATTTTGCCAGTTCCTGTGCCATATTTATCTGATGTTCAAGAAGTTCTCTGGACTGTTTTATTGTTTCTGCTCTCAGGTTTTTTAATTTTTCCTGACTGTCTTTTGTAGTGGTAATATTTACAAAGATACCTACAAATTGTCTCTCCTGTTCCAGTTTATAGAACATTTCATGACAGACGATATTATAGGCTTCATGTTTTACAGTGGTTTTTATGAATTTTTCTTCTCCTGAGGCAAGTTTTTCAAATGGTTCGGGATCTATAAGATAGGATATCCTTTTTCCGTAAATGCTTTCAGTGCACATAAAGAGCTGTCTGAATGCAGCATTCATGCTTATAATATTCAATTTATCATCCAGTATGACTATACCATTTGGGCTTGTTTCTATGATTTTATCACTTCTCTGTTCTGCAAGGCGTCTCATATAGGGGATACACATTTCCGGTTCTGCCATACCCTGTATGACTGCTATTGCTTTATCTCTGCAGGTCGGGTAACCGCAGGCGCCGCAGTTTAACTGATTTTCTTCTCTTGTTTTGCCTGTTTTTTCCAGAACCTTTCTGATTTCTTCTTCAGTTATTTCCTTTCTTTCAGAGATTTCCTCACTGTGAAAAGATGTTTCTATGTCAGATATTGACTCTTCTCCGGCTACAGTGCCTTTATTTTTTCCCGCATAATGTAATACATCGAGTCTTTTCTGGAAAAGATTTTTTTCTTTCGGTATGCCGGGGCCGTTTATACATCCATGATGACAGAAAAGAGGTTCTATGAGAGTCATTGAATCGGGAGAAATATTCTCCAGAGCTTCTTTTATTTCATCAAAGCCGCTTAAAGGGAGGAAATTTATATCCAGTATATCGTTACTCATTGCAGCAGTTTTTGCCAGACCTCCTGTAAGGGGAAAATATCTGCTGTCTCCGTGCGGTTCTTCATTGAAATTGCTTTCCTCGCATCGTTCCAGATTTATTTCTTCTCTTGAAAACCATTCGAAGAGTTCCGTAAAGGTAAGAACGCAATCTATATATTGTCTGTTTTCCTCTCTGTCTGCTTCTGCTTTTTTTGCCGTACAGGGGCCTATAAAGATTACTTTTGTATCGGAACCGAGTTTTTCTTTAATATATTTCCCGTGGGCTACCATGGGAGACATTACGGGAACAAGCAGGTCTATCAGTTCAGGCATGTATTTTTCCACATAACTTACAAGAGCGGGACAGGCAGTGCATATATGAGGATGGCTTTTATTTTTTTTTGCAATCTCTCCAGTTCTTTTCGCTACATAATAGGCTCCTGCAGCTGTTTCCGCCACATAGGAAAAACCGAGTTTCCTGAGGGCAGAAGGGAGACATGCCCTTTCCCATTCTCCGAAGAGTGATACAAAAGAGGGAGCAATACTTGCAGCTACTTTATTGTTTGCAAGTAAAGCTATGGCTTTTTCTATGTCATTCCTGAAGGATTTTGCTCCCTGAGGGCATTCCCTTACACATGTGCCGCAAGAAATACATCTTTCTTCCACGACAAAAGCCTGTCCTTTCTGCATCTGAATGGCTTTTACAGGACATACCCTGACACACCTGTAACAGTCCTGGCATGCTGCTTTGTTCGTATATATAACCTGTCCCTGTTTCTGGATCATAAATGATTAAGCTCCCTTCGTAATGATAATCGTGACGCGTAACGCGTGACGGGTGAGTCGTGATGCGTGCTTTCACCGGGTACAGGGCGACCACAGGGGGTCGCCCCTGCTCACTATGCGAGGTATCACTTCACCGGTCACTGGTCACTGGTCACTGCTAACTGCTCACTGCCACTGTCATACTCTTTAACTTTTCTTCCATTACTCTGCATGCCTCTTTGAAACTGCAGTGTTCTACAACAGTATCTCCGATACTGACAACAGGGCCTCTGTCACAGGATTCAAAACAGAAGGTTCCTTTCAGATCTACAGTTGTCAGAAGATGATGGTCTTCTATATAGCCGGCAAGTTTATAGATTAAATCCTGTGCTCCTCTGAGATAACACCCTGTGCCGAGACATACTTTTACTTCTACCATGGTGTTTTCTGTCTCTGCAATGAGAGGAATGGATTCTTCTGCAATCCTTTTACGGCTATGATAACATGTATGGAGAAGACTGTGGGCTTTACTGCTTCCTGCTTCATGTAAAACCCTGTCATAACATTCTTTAATATATGGATTTTCCTGTGATTTATGAAGTTCCAGCATTTTATCTGCATCATAAATGGATTTTGTTCTTTTCTTCTTTGCATTGGTGTCACGGCTTACAGGCTGGCCTGCTCCTCCTATACATCCTCCGGGACATGCCATTACTTCTATGAGATCATAATGGCAGAGTCCTTCTTTTATCTTTCCTATCAGGGTTTTTGCATTTTTGAGACCTGATATGACTGCAAGTTTTACTGTCTTATCTCCTGTTTTTATATTCGCTTCCCTGAGTCCTTCTTCACCGCGGACTTCATAAAAATCCACCCTGTCCAGTTTTACTCCTCCCAGTTTTTCCGCTACATAACGGAGTACAGCTTCACTTACGCCGCCGGAGTTTCCGAATATTACTCCTGCACCTGTTTTAAATCCCATTGGCATATCAAGTGATTCAGGGTGGAGAGATTTGAAATCGAGACCCGATTCTTCTATCATCTGTCCCAGTTCCTGTGTTGTAATAACATAATCTACATCTTTTATGCCATTTTTTTGAAATTCCTCTCTCCGTGCTTCGAATTTTTTTGCACTGCATGGCATAAAAGATACTATTACTATATTTTCTTTTTCTACTGACAGTTCGTCAGGCAAAATTTCTTTTGCAAGGGAACCGAACATCTGCTGCGGAGAACGGCAACTGGATAGATTGAGCAGCAGCTCGGGATAATACTGTTCGGCAAATTTAACCCATGCAGGACAGCATGAAGTAAACTGGGGGAGTTTTTCTCCTTTTTCTTCTCTTTTAATGAATTCGGTAGATTCTTCTATTACAGTCAGATCTGCCGCAAAGGATGTATCATAAACACGGGCAAAGCCCATATGTTTCAACGCCGCCACTATCTGTCCCGTAGTTATAACCCCTGCTTCAAGTCCGAAATATTCTCCAATAGCAACCCTTACTGCCGGTGCAATCTGTGCCACTACTTTTTTCGAAGGGTTATCGAGAGCTTTCCATACTTCCCTTTTTTCTGATTTTATCGTAAGTGCTCCTGTAGGACATACGGATGCGCACTGACCGCAGTAAACACATTCCACCTGTCCCAGGGATTTGCCGAAAGCCGGCAGAACCATTACCTCACTCCCTCTGTGGGCAAAATCAATTGCTCCTATGCCCTGAATCTCGGAACACATTCTTACACAGTCACCGCAGAGGATACATTTGTTCATATCCCTTACTATGGAAGGATTTGACATGTCTATTTCCTTATGTTTCATAGTGGATTTAAATCTGACTTTGTTTACCCCGAGTTTTCTGGCAAGACTCTGTAGCTGACAGGAAGAACTTTTTTCACATGTAGGGCATGACTGTTCATGATTTGCAAGAAGCAGTTCTATTGCTACTCTTCTCATCTGTCTTATTTCTTCAGTAGAGGTTTTTATTTTCATTCCCTCTTCGGGAGGAGTGGAGCAGGAAGGCACAATACCTCTTCCTTCCACCTGTACAAAACATAGTCTGCATGCCCCGTAAACACTCAGTTCCGAATGATAGCAGAAGGTAGGTATATCTATACCGGCTTTTCTTATGACTTCAAGGAGATTTTTCTCTCCCTCTATGAGAATATCTTTTCCGTCTACTGTTATATAATTTTTCATTTTGTTTTTACACCTCCGTATTTTTCAGTGAGCAGTGAGCAGTGAGCAGTGAGCAGTGAGCAGTGGGCAGTGAGCAGTGACCAGTGACCAGTGACCAGTTCACTTTTCACTTTTCACTTTTCACCCTTCACCCTTCACCCTTCACCCTTCACCCTTCACCCTTCACCCTTCAC
>CALARM010001081.1 GCA_937888925.1 uncultured Synergistia bacterium
GAAGCGATTAAAAGCCTTTCATGGCTGCTTAATGATTTAAAGCAGACCAGTTCCGAGTCATTATATGTGGCCGAAAATTTTTTTAATATTGCTGTTCCCCCGGCTTTTATACCGATATCCTTAAGTTTTCTCAGCTGTGAAGACGAGACTACTGCAGATATGGAATATACCGATAAGATAACTTCCCCTGAATGGAAATATTTTATTTTATATTATCTTTTCAGAGATGAAAAAAATATACATCATTATAGAGATCCGAACAATCCTTCAGTTATAAAATCATATCCGAAGTATTTTCTTATAAGAAAAACTTATATTAATAATATTACTTACAGCTACGCTTTTAAGAAGTTTATACCTCAGCCATTACAGTTTGCTGATGTAAAAGCTTTATGTGACGGGAATACAAACACAACAACAAATAATAGAATAGTAGCAAGAAATATTTATTCTCTGGAGCTTGTAAGCATGGACCCCTGTAAAAATTCATGTACCCTCAAAATTGATATAAGGGCCAGGGGCATGAGAACTGAAGAGACAAAATCATCTTATGTGACAACTGTTATAATGAGGAATACAATTAAACAACCTGAATAAAGAAAGGATGGAATTCTGTGAATAAAAAAAATATTTCAGAAAAAGGTATTGCCGTAATAACAGTGCTGGGAGTATGTCTGGTTTTATTAGGTCTTGGTACTGTTCTTGTAATGGATAGCTATTCTCAAATGAGAAGAGCTTCTAAATATAATTATGATACTGAGGCTCTTATTCTGGCAGAAGCAGGTGTCCAGAGGGCTATTTATGAACTGGAAGAACATGATCTAAGCTGGAGCAATGCAACAGAGGAACTGGGAAATGGAAGTTACACTGTACAGGTAATTGGTGACAATTTAGCAGGGGCTGAGCCAATACCAGCTTCAGGAAGTAATCCTGAGATTCCTGCTAATTCCATATGGTTAAGGTCAACAGGAACAGTTGCGGGAAAGTTTCGTAAGACCGTCGAGGTAGCTCTCTCTTATCAGATTATATCTCAGGCCGGTTTGAGCAATGCAAAAATGTTGATAGGAGACCCCAATAATCCTTCTTATGGTAATTTTGTCTTTGAATTGAATGCAATTCCCGGATTTGAAGGAAAACTTCATTCTAATTATAATAACTCTTCCGAACCCAATAATATAGCTTTTGATATTATAGGTGATCCCAATTTATCCGTACAGGGGGCAACCTTTTCAACACCGGGTACTGTATCAGTTAATGCACAAAATAAGATTTCAAATGCTCATGGTGCAGTAGCTAATTCTCCAGCAAAAAATATTCCGGAAGTGGTTTATGAAGATGTAGAACCTAACAATACTGTAGAAATAGCTGCCAAGGTGCCTTCCATTGTTGAATTTACAGGAAAGTTGAAAAATGATGGAGGAGTGCTGAAAGCACAATGTGACACTCCTCTGGGGTCTATGTGGATTCCTTTGAATAATATGTTCGGAGATTTTACTCCTGATGGCATGATCTGGGACGGCCCTAACAGTACTATCAGAATCGTTGATAACAAAAAGTATTCTTATACCTGTGATCCAAACGGTTCGAATGCAGTTCTTTCATTTACTGATATTAATATTCAGGTTGATCCGAATATAAATACAGGACTGTTTACAAATGGTAATATTGAAGCCAGTAATATGTATCTGAATGCTCCTTTTTTTACTCTGGCAAGCAAGGGCAGTATTACCTTTAAAGAAACCAGGTTTCGTATAGAGGAACCTACCAATAACAGGGGCGTTGCCATATTTTCAGGGAAAGATTTTATTATTGAGACTCCTTCTTCTCCTGTCAAACCACCTCCCACCGGAGGTAATATCTTTAGAGGTGTTATTTATGTGAAAAATGGAAAATTTATACTTGATAATAAGTCCAATGACATATCTGATAATAATGCCGTAAAAATGGAAGGATTGATACTGGTTCAAAACGGAGATCCAAATACGAATGATGGTATTATATTAAAAAATAGTGGCACAAATAGTAATTATAAACTCTCCATTACTTATAATCCACATCTTGCAAGGGTTCTGAATTGCAGTAATTCGAGCGATGTTCAGCTTCAACCTGTATTCTGGAGGATTGTGCGCTGATTATTAAGGAGAGCATAATATGGAATAATGCAGATGTTTAGAGAAAATTTATTACACAATTTAAAGGTATAGGAATTTTCATTTTTGACCAGGATTTATAGGATTTATGAGATTACCAGGATGATAAATAGAATTACTTTACGTGAAGTTTCTAATCCCGGTAATTCTTTAATCTCGAAAATCCCGCTTAAAAATAAGGCTTTAGATGAAAATCAGGTAGAAGCAGTTTATCCAAATAATTTATATAAAAATGATGGCAGAGCTTTGTAAGGAGGTGAAATTTATGAATATTACTATTGAATATTGTACTATGTGAAATTATGAACCAAAGGCTTCAGGGTTGAAGTCTGATATAGAGAAGAATTTTCCCGGTGCAAGTATAAAGCTAATTCCTTCCGGCGGAGGCGTTTTTGAAGTAGTAAAAGACGGAATATTGATTTTTTCCAAAAAATCCCTGGGCAGATTTCCCCTTCATGATGAAATATTTGCTAATTTGAAATAATCATCAGAGAACAGTGGGTAACATAAACTCACTGTTCCATAAAAAAATTTCCAAATGTTTACAAAATTTTAACAAATATCTCCATAAGTTTTCACAAAAAAAAGTAAAAATATGTTATTCTGTACACATATTAATTAACTTAAAAATGGAAAGGGGTAAAGAACTTCTAAAAAGAAGTTTCCTGGAATAAGCTATGAAAATAGGATCAAATTATAATCTCCTGGCAGAACAGAAAATAAAGCATACAGGTGTGAAAAGGCAGAGTGAGGGCGCAGGTTCTCTTGAAGATCTATCCAGAAAAGATATGCTTGTAAGTTATTATCCTCAGGATCCATATGTAGGGAAACCTGTGACTGCATCAATCCCTGCCGATGATATAACTGCCGGACCTGATAATACAAGAATAGATACAAAAGGTGATGTTAAACCAAATGCAGACGGAAATATGATTTTTGAGCCTGCCGATCCTGCCTTTATAAATGTTCAAACCTTTACAAGCACGGAGAAAACAATAGAAATGTTTGAGAAATATCTCGGACGAAAGGTGAAATTCTACGGGAATCGTTCCAAAATAAGTCTTAATCCCGATAAAGGCGAGATGAGAAATGCTTATTATAGCCGTCAGGATTGTTCCTTAAACTTTTTCCATTTTAAAGATAAGAAAACGGGTCAGACTTTACATACAGGAAAATCTGCAGAAATAGTGCAGCATGAAGGAGGACATGCCCTTATTGACGGAACTCAGTCGGGATGGCTGGGATGGAATCCTGAAACAATGGCACTTCATGAGGCAGGTGCAGATATGACTGCTCTCGTTACATGTCTTCATGATGATAATAATCTGGAACTCTTCCTGAAGCAAACAGGGGGAGATTTCAAAAAACCTAATATCCTTGCCAGTATGGGTGAAGAATTCGGTATGTCTGCCTATGGAAGACCATACCTGAGAAATGCCATAAATAATTTTACTTACAGCCCTCCTGAAAGTTTACCTGATATTCCATCCAGTCCGGATCAGCTTGGCGGTGAAGCTCATTATTTTGCTCCTCTTTTTGTAGGTGCTTTTTATGATATTCTTGGTGCTGTATTTCACTCTTATGAACAACAGGGACTCGGACAGAAAGAAGCCCTTGTAAAAACAAGAGAAGTAGCAGGTAAACTTCTTGCAAAAGGTATTGCAGGTGCTCCTCCTTCCAATGCTACATACAAAGATCTTGCTCTGTCAATGATCAAGGTAGATCAGTTGAATGAAAGAGGAAAACATGTAGATCTTCTTACCGATATATTTAAAGAAAGAAAAATACTTTCCGATGAAGACATTCCTCAACTTTCTGCTCTTGATAATACACGAGCTTATACATTCCTTAATTCCAGCAGTCCCTTAAATGTAATTGATTTTGTTGATAAAAATAGAGAAATCCTCGGAATAAATCAGGATGTCCCTCTTTCTCTTCAGGAAGTAAATAAAAATGAAGACGGAAGCGAAAGTTTTAATGTAGGCTTCAATGTGGAAGTTCCTCTTACCGGTTCGGAATACGGAGTATTTGACGGTGCAGTTATAGATGTACATGGAGGAGTAACCCTGGGGACAAAAGAGACAGGTCTTCTTGCTTCTGTGGCGCCGGGAATGGTGTCAGATACTGATATAGCAAAAACAAAGGATTATATGAAAAAATTGATAAAAGGCGGCAGGATAAAATTTGTCGATCCTTCCAAAAGATCCCTGAAAGATGAAGATTTCTTTGATAAAGACGGTAAACCTTATATGGGATATACGTCTTATGAAGACGGGAAAATGAAGATAGTAAGAAGTCCGATTATAGATTAAATAATAAAATAATAAAAAAGAAGGGGTCTTTAGACCCCTTCTTTTTTTGTCCCTTAAAATGGATTTGCTCTTCTGCAGTTAAAAAACAGAGGAAAAAGCATTTCCCGCGTCACCCTGCTCCAGAGATCCTTACTCCAATCCAGTTTTAAATTTATTAATCTCTCATATTTTCTCTTACGAAAATGAGACTTCAAAACTAAATCTTTTCATTCACTCTTTTGTAGAGATTTTCTACGAAAAAGCATTCTTTCTAAGAAGAATTCCCCTTCTTTAACCACGAAGAGCAAATAACGATAGAGTAAACATATTTTAATCAATTACCCTTTCAAATAGTATTATACTTATTTTATAAGTCTTTGTCAATAGTTAAGTTCAATAAAATACAAGAATTTATCAGGTTTTTCATAAGTCCCCCTCTTTTTTGTCGCAATTATTTACTAAAAAGTAATTTTTGTAATGTAAATTCTTTTGACACTTTGATTTTAAAACGATATAATAAAATGTATTTTATATTATAAAAAATTAATATTTAGAAAGTACTTTATGAAAAAATGGATTGAACCTGAAGAGGTAAATGTATCGGAGGATTTTTATGATGCAATAGGAGGGCATCCGCTGG
>CALARM010001082.1 GCA_937888925.1 uncultured Synergistia bacterium
AAAAACTAATTTTTCTTCTCCAGAGCCTGCCAGGCAGAAGCTTTTTACGGATACTTTTTTACCTGTTACGGTAATTTATATGAGAATGATGAAGTTTGCCACTTCAATGAATGATGATTCTCATATTTAGTTGTGACCGCTCCGGTCATGTCTGTTAGTAATGGAATTTAATATTCTATAAAATCTGACACGGTGACTGCTGAAAGATTACTCTTATTTTTTCCTATTTTTCCTTTGCAATAAAAAAACATAGCTATTAAGATAAATAATACTGAACCTCCTATTAATTTCCCTTCATAGAGGAGTGCATTTTTTGTTCCTTCAGGAGGTATGGAACTGAAAAACATACTTAACAGTGTAATTAAAAGCCCTGTAATAGATACGATACATATACCGGCTATTCCTCCCGGAATTAAACGTGGTGCGAATTTTTCTTTCTTTTTTATTATAAGGAGAGATATAAACATATAAACATAGGGAATAAAGGTTACAATTACTGTCATGTCTACAAGCAATGTATAGGCTTCTTTAACGGTTGACCCTGCAATGGCCATGATAATAAATATGGAAGAAATAGCTCCCTGAAACAGAATTGCTACATAAGGAGTATGCCATGTGGGATGAATTTTACCGAAAGAAGAAGGGAGGAAATTATCAATACCTGCTACAAATGGAATTCTTGCAGAGCCTGAAAGCCATGCTCCTGTTCCTCCAACTCCCCCAAGAACGATAAAAATTGCAATAATACTCGTAATGAGAGGAAACCCTGTTTTTAATTCCACTGATTTTATTGCCTGAAGAAGACCTGTTATAACACTTATTTCTTCCCTGGGAAGTGCAGACAGCAGAGATAAAGTACCTGCTATATATATAAAGGCTATCATTATTCCTGAAATAACTATAGCTGACGGTAAATTCTTTGCCGGTTCCTTTATCTCATCACCCATGACAGAAGCAAGTTCAAGACCGGCAAAACCGAAACATAGAGTGGAAAAAAAGGCAATCATTTTTATATTTCCAAAATCAGGAATAAAATCTTTAACAGAGAATGGATTGGCAAAACCAAATTTCCATGTAATAAAAGAACCGGCACATATGAGAACTACTATGGGCATCCATGTTGCTATAGCACCGAGATTTTGAACCCATTTCCCTGTTTTCATGCCTACAGTGTTCAGTATTATGGCAACCCACAGTATTACAAGACAGAATATGAGATTATAAAATCTGTTTTTTTCCAGGTAAAGAGTAGAGTCGCCGAATATATAAACAGACGAACCTGCCATATAAATAAGAAGTGTGGGGTAATAGATGAGATTGGAAGTCCAGTAGCACCATCCGCATATGAAGCCATGAAATTCTCCGAAGCCATGTTTCACCCACTGGTATATACCACCCTCAGAAGGATATATGCGGGATAGTTCCATTACAGTAAGTCCCTGCGGTATAAAAAAAAACATCGCAGCAAGTATCCACAGAGTAAGGGAAGACATCCCTCCTGCCGCTGCATTTGAAATCCACCTGAGTCCTACAATGGCGGCAATATTAAAAAATATAAGATCCCTGAGACCAAGTTCTCTTCTCAGATCCATTTTTCTTCACAGGGAAAAGGAAATCTGTAAAAGGCATGTAAAGTTTTGCCGTTTATAACAAAAAGTGAAGATTCTCCGGTTAATTTTTTAAAGTCTTCAAAATATTTAAAATCCATGTGAAGACTGTAAGGAACTCCTTTTTTTACAGTTTCCGGAGATTTAAGGTCAGGCCATCCCTCAGGCCAGGGAGTTCCTTTTTCATCTCCGAAGGGGCAGAAGATAATCTGAAATTTTTCCGGTGTCCATTGAGTGGCTTTAGAATTATTATAAGAAATAATTTTATCGAACATATTAAGAAAAGCTTTCGGTGCATGTTCTCTTGCTTTTTCATCATTTCTCAGGTTTGCATAAAGCTGGGCTATTTCCCTCTGACCATCTTTGAATAGATAGATGGTATTTTCGACTTTATCATCAATTGTAACAGCTTCACAGTAAAGATGAAATTCCTCCAGATTTTTGTCCCAATCAAGGGAAGCTATGAAATCGTTTTTTTCTTTTTCCGACAATATGGCAGATAAATAAGAATCATGTTCTTTCCTGTATATAACCAGACCGTCATCATAGAGAGCAAAGGTGGCAGTGTTTGCTCCTATAGTTTTCATAAATGGATCTTTTTCCATTAATACTACAAGAGGCTGTCTTTCTGAAGCAAAGGAAGGCGTTATAAAAGATATCATTAATAATATAAGAAAACATAGGTTGCACATAAAAAAGCTCCTTTATCTAAAATTATACGAAATAGTTCAGCAGTCAACCAGTTATAAATTCTTTAAAGCACGATTCATAATTCCAATAAAAGCTGACTGCTGATAGCTAAAAAATTATTCTTCGTATTCCAGGAATTCCGGATCAATCTTTCTATAGTCTATAACTCTGGTAGTGGTCGGGAATTCATATCCGTTAAAGATCTGATCTTTATAATAATTATAGGATTCCTTCATTATATCAATAGATTCACTGACATATTTAGCTTCCTCGCTCTCAGGTGGCAGGGTCTGTAGCTCTTTTTCCATAGAAGCAATTTTATCTTTAAATCTTTTCGGGTATGCAATATACTCTCGGAAGGTTTCGGCAAAATGTTCTTTAAAGTTTTTCCTTGAGTATTTTTCTGCCTTTGCACCGTCTTTCATCCAGGGATGGGATTCTACATAGGCATCACACCTGTCCCATACTGTTCCCGTTGCATCATCTGCTATATTATCAGGATCATGGCCATTTAACGTTGCATCTGCTTCTAAAGTATCTGCTCTTACTGTTATATCTCTGCCTCTGGAGTCTAAAATCGGAGGATAGGGACTTTCTCCTTCTACATCGGGTTTTAATGCATCATGGGTGGCATGACCGTATTCGTGGACTGAAGTAAGTATCATAGTCTGAACTGGAAAAGGTTTATCTGTTTTTGTAAAACGGTATATTACTATATCTTTAAGCATTGGAGAATATCTTCCTGCCGCTCTTCCGTTAGGATCTTTTGCTTCAACGGACAGAGGCAGATTTACAGGTCTCTTATTTTTCGGCATTTTAGTCACAACTACTTCCATGCCTTTCATTAATTGTATCTGTTCCTGGTCTGTCATAAGCTCTGAAGGACAGGAAAATTTTATACCCATCTCTGCAAGCCTGTTTTTCCCGGCAATTAATTCAGGATTTATTGTACCAGGCAGAGAAGCGACTTCTCCAGGTTTATAGGTATCTATCTGTTCAGGCGCTTTTGAAATTTTCTTCTGTGAACCTGATAAAGAAACCGATTTCGCCCCCTGTGTATTGTAAGTTGCTTTTATATCTGACATGAAGAATTCCCCTTTACTGTTAAAGTGTTAATAATATTATAAAGTAAATTCGTGAAAAGTAAAGTATTTATGATGATTTCAGCCAAAGGTTAACATGTTGTTAACAAATTACTGATTTAAATATCTATTACTTATGCTCATTTCAGTATTGTAATTTTAAAATCTGACTTTTTATGTTATAATACAGACAATTTTTTAGACTATCATAATTTTTGTGTAAACCTGAAAGGTTATTTTATGGCGATTTTCCACAGAACACCTTTTCCTCTTATTTTTTGTAAGCGTTCAGCTATCAGCAGACAGCAGTCAGCTTTTACAGGAATTACATA
>CALARM010001083.1 GCA_937888925.1 uncultured Synergistia bacterium
TGTATGGTTTTAAGATTAATAATGCCAATATTTTAATGGAAAAATTTACATCCATAACTTTCATTCTTTTTTCAATTCTTTTTAATGTAGGAGTAAGTATATTGCTGGGAATGTATCTGTATAATGTAGAAAAATTTTATATGTGGTTTGTTAACGGTGTCAGGGTTGAAGAAAATAAAAATGAAATAACAAAAACAGATTCTCTTTTAGAGAATATATTAGACGGTACGGATGATCAGGCTATAGAAATAATAGACAAAGAAAATTATACAATTGGAAAAGGGTTTATTGGAAAATTACATACTTCCTCGAAAGAAATATATATAAGAAATATACAAAATATAGAACTTAATAGAGAATGTTTTACCTCTAAAGATATAGATGGTATTTATTTCGACTTAAATTCCGGTATAAAAATAGTAAAATATAAATTAAATAGATACAATGAAAAAGTGAAAGAAATAGAAAAAGAATTTGAAAGATTACAATTATCTCATTCGGGAAACCAATAATTTTATCACTTGTTCTTACTGTCTGATGCACTTATCTGATGCTTTTGGTTTTGCTGATTTTGCTGGTTTTGTTGTATTTGCATTTGCATTTGAAAAATTCTATCCTGATTAGATGAATCCCAAGTAGCCAAACGTCCCTCGGAAAGCTCTATTTTTTCACGAGCTCCATCCAATCTTTTTGCATCACTTCTTGTTTCTACCAGTTTTTTAACATTATCATTTTCCATTTTTAAATACCTGCCTTTCTCTTTATATATTCATAGGATCATCCTACACTTTTGCCCGGTTACTCAATAGCTTCCAGCTTAACAATTCTTTCCTCATGATCTTCCAGCTGGTTAGAATGTTCCATCTGCCTTGACCTTAACACAGGGAGTTCCTGTTTTGTTGTATCGGTGAACTGTTTCGCAATGCTATCTGTATTAACATATATCCTATCAAGTTTAACGTCTAAACTCTGGAGACCTCTATCTATTTTATCTTCCAGTTTTACAAAAGCTTTAAATGTTTCTTTTGTTAAATGGTCAAAATGTTCCTGTTCTCTTTTGTCCAGTTTCTTTTGACCTTCTTTTAACTCGTTAATGGAGCTTTCCATTATATCAAGCTTGTTTAATATCAATTTTAATGTTTTTTCCATATCATTACCTGCTTTCTATACAAGCTTTTATCCTTCCAAAATAGAAAGTCTATCCTCATGGTCTCTCTGCCTGGCAGATACAATAAGTAATTCTCCTTTAGTATCTTTGAATAATTTGACCATTTCATCCATTTTAGAGAATAAATTATCATACTGTTTATCCATTTTTTCTTCCAGATGCTTAAAGCCATTATCAATTTTATTCTCTATTTCTACCTGTCGAGTGATAATAAATTTACTTAAATCTTCTGATTTTTTGAATTTATTATTTATTTTTTTTTCGAGTTTTTTTAGTTCTTCCATATTGTTACCTGCTTTCTTTATTGTTTCCAAAATTCATACCATTTCTTAGGTGGTTTACATGGTTGATTTTGATTGATTTCAAATATTTTTTGTTTATATTCCTGAACTGGTATATCTACATTCATGTCAACTTTGATAGTTATGATTTCTGTTTTTTTATTTTCAATCAGATTATTATGTTTTACTGGAACTTCTAAAGACGGTGTATTTTTATTAATTATATCTGGTATAGTATTTAACATCATCTGTAATTCAGGATTATCTTTATTTTTTTCTTTTAATTCTTTCAACCTTTTCTTTATTCCTATTTTTGGATATAAATTAAAGGCTATTTCGAAATTCTTGATAGCTTCTATCTCATCATTTAAGGCTTCGTCAATTTCTCCCTTAATCCTATATGCCCATCCAGTATAATAAGGACTATCATGAAAACCTCGTTTAAAGGCTGTGTCTAATAATTCTGTAATATTTTTTGCATTTTCTATAGTTACCTTACTTTTTAATTTACTAAATTCTTCTTTAGCTTTATCTACGAAATAACAACCATCGGTATTATTAAGTGTATGTTCAAGGCTATCTTTCGCGAGTTTTTCTTCATCTAAAAAACTTCCAGAAAAATCATAGGCATATTTTCCTGTTAATCGCCTGTATTTTAAATATATTTTCTTTTCAGCTTCATTTATTTCATAAAAATCCGATCCACCACCATCCATTTGCCATAAAAGAGTTTTGTCGCAAAGGTCAAAGAAAGAAAAAGTGCAACTATCTTTTCTGCTATTACTATTATTGGTACTACAAACAGCAAAATTACCTTCAGGAGAAAGCCCTATGTTGTCTATAAGGGCATTATATTTTTTCTTTATTAATACTTCCCCTGATTTATTCATAGCATAGAATGTGCCTTTTAATTTGTCTAAATCATTTGCTACAAAGAAAATAAAATTACCATTATTAGATACAAAAAAATCCCCACCAACACCAATATTTTTATCAAATTTCTTTAAAACAAATTCATTATTTTCTAATAAAACATATCCATTTTTATCTCCGATTGTTCCCCATCCTAAAAGGTACTTTTTATTCGGAGATATAGAATAAACTCCAAAGAATGATCCTATAGTTACAAAATTATCATTATAATCTATACGCATAATGCAAATCTTTCTTTTTGTAATTACAATTTCTTCGGAGTGGTAGCTATATGCACCACTTTCCCGACAATATCAACTTCAATATCCTTACCAAACAAAACCTTTTCCCCTTTTCCATCGTAGAACTCAGGAAGTCCATTTTTGAAGCGAATTTCTTTTAATACAGGATATACGTCTCCATTATCGTATATACAGATAGCGGCAATATCATAATTAGAAGGAGGAACTTTCTTTATAAAGCAAATCGAGCCAGGTTTTATCCCATGTTCCAGCATAGAAGAACCTCTGGCGGTGATGCAAAAATCAGGAATTTCGATATCATCAGGATATCCTTTGTAGCCTTCTACAATATTATCTGTGATAGTGAAAGGTCTACCACAAGCAGCGTTACCCGAAATGTGAGGACATTTTTCTGTATAAGGGGTAGAGACTGGAGAGGTTTTGAGTGGGGGTTTTTCTTTTCCCTCTGCTTCTTCTGTGGCGTCTCGATCTGATGTTTTTAAGTTTTTCCATTGAATTTCTAAATTATCTTTATCAATAATTATTTTATCTATTGTTTCTTTATAAAATAGTTTCTTTTCCTTTGAGTATAATTTTGATATTAATTTTTTCAAACTTATAGTTTTTTTATTTTCAGGAAAATAAATATTTACTTCCGGTACATGCTCTTCTATTGCTTTATTTATTTCTTCTATAGGTATAGTTTTTTCTGATATTTCTTTTAATTCAATTTTATCAAAGGGAATTAAAAGAGAATTTCTATCTATAATCATTTCTCCCTCACCCGTCAGTAACCAATTAAGATTTATCTTGAATTTATGATTAATTTTAATTAACATGTCAGAGGCTGGTTTTACTCTTCCTATTTCATATTTACTTATTGCGGTGACAGGAACTCCTAATTCTTCTGCCATTTCTTTTTGAGACAACTTTAAATATTTTCTTACTTCTTTCAATCTTTCTTTCATAACACCCACGCCATTTTTTTTATTTATAATTTTAATAACAAATTTTGGATATAATATTGACAAATAACAAATTTTGGATATAATATAAACATAAGATAAATTTCTTTATTAAAGGATAACACAAAATGGTTACAAAGGCAAATTTAAACTTAAAAATTAAATTATTGGAAAACGGGATTAAGCAAAAAGAAATTGCTGAAAAAGCCGGTGTAAACGAAACGTTGATATGTAATATTATTGCCGGTAGAAGTAAAAGTAAAAGAGTAATTTCTTTTATAGAAGATTATATTAATAAATTGGAAGAAAAAAAATAAAGTTTTTTCAGGCAAAGTAACACACTGCCGGAAAAAACTTCTAAACCCTAAAACAATAATATCACAAAAATGTGTAAAAGTAAACACATTTTGTGTCAAAAAAAGCACATAAAAAAAGAGAAAAGGAATCGAAAGGGGAAAGAGTGTGACTTTCGGACAAAAAATAAAAAGAATGAGACAGGAAAAAGATATGTCTCAAGAAAAATTGGCACTGGAAGCAGGAATAGAAAGAGCGGCTTTAAGCCGGATTGAACACGATAAGACAAATGTAAGACTGGTAACGATAGAAAAATTGGCAATGGCGCTGGACACGACAGCCAGCGAACTTTTAAAGGATTAAGGAGGTGTGATAGGTGGAAAAGATTGAATTTCTTCAAAATGTAATCGGAAATCTGCAGAAAGAAGAGGAAAAAGAGAAACAGAAGCAGGAAGAGATTGAAGCAAAAGAAAGACAAAGACAGGAAAGAGAAAAAGCAGATAGAGAATGGAGACGGCCATATACTGAACTCAAAGAAAATTTCTATACAAGTCTCTGTGAACTCGGTATTCAGATATGTAAAAAAGAACAATCCCAAATAACTCTCGATGAATTAAAAGTGTTACCTGAGATTGCAAAAATAATTCTGGATACTCACGCTGGAGACATTTGTTTACGATGGTAATTATTGTTGTTTTTCGAGTTCTCTGAGTTCTCTGAGTTCGAGGAAAAATCAAGAAAAGGTAACTTATGAAAAACCTTACCACTGTAGAAAAAATCAAAGTTCTTCTTGAAAGAAAAGGATTAAAACAGCAAAGATTTGCTGAGCTTATAGGTCTTTCTGAGAGGCATGTCAGTAGAATTTTAAACGGTGAAGTGAATATAAAAAAGTTAAGAAAGGAGGTGATTGATAATATTTCCGAAGCACTGGATATTCCAGTGCAGAAACTATTCTACGAAAAAGGAGGGAAAGGGAATGGTAAAAGAAAAAAAAGCCCCGGACTCTGATAAGTTCAGGGACATCACAAATCAACAAAATAATACCACATCTACAGAAAATGAACAACTTTTAGATTATTTTTTCCAGAAGGCTGTAGAAAAAGTTCACAGATTAAATCTCCTTTCAGAGGAGGAACCCATAAAAGAACCTTCCCCGGAGGAAACGCCGGAATTAATTTCACCAATGGAAACTCCCTGTTCTAAATTAAATTTTGCAAAGCATGAAACAAATATTTTCAATCACATTTATTTCTATCTTTACGGGGAGGAGGTCGCGTAATATGCCAGCAGTTTTAGAGAGAAAAGAAATGATAAATCTTCGTGATTTACCCTCAGAACTCCAGAGAATTTGTTTTAAAGCAATAAACAGGATTTACTGCCCTCAATGCGGCTTTGAATTTACAAAGGAAAACTGCTTCGACAATTGCCAGAGTGACCCGCAGGAACAAGAAGAGTATTACCATTGCTTTAAGTGTGGGTATGACTCCAGATACGAGAAGAATGAGGAGGTGCCTTTCGAATGATTATTAATTACGGAAATGCCTATTTAGTTCTTGAAGCTCAGAATGATTTTATTTTAGATGCTATCAGGATGGAGTACAAAGACAGGTTTAATATCTGCGCCAGGGCAAAGCACAGGACAGAAGAAGTAGAAAGAATTCAGCAAAAGTGTGCTGAAGTAATACAGGTTTGCAATGCAGAAGTTGAGAGAAGAAGGATGAGGGTAGCGGCATGACCTGGCAAAACCTTTCTATCATATTTCAAGCAGCTATTCACTCAATAGTTTTTTGGTGGTTTGTAATTGCAGTAGGGATAGCGGCTATAGCTACAGTAGGAGACCCGAAATTTAAGGAGGTGAAATAATGCACGGAATACAGACAGTAATCGTATGTCACGACTGTAATAAACACTGGCCCATAAGAATACCTGCCGGAAAAGTAATTTCAGAAACTCTGAGGACTATCTGCCAGGAGCATAAACCAGTAGAGAAAGAATTGCAGGAAGCAGTTAGAAAGCTTGAGAGAGCTTTATGGAATTAAATTTTACTCCCGCATGGGAGAAATAAAATAAAAGGAGATGTAACAAAATGAGTTTTATGGAAAGTATGGGAATTATGACAAGCGATGGAGTTTATGAATTATTGGAAAATGGAGTTTATAGCGCAAAATTAACGTCTATCGTACCTTATCAAAGAGCAAAATATCAAAATCCAAACGAAATGGAAAACGCCTTAAAATGGATATTTGAAACTACTACAGAAAAAACAACCAAGGACACGCCTTTCAAAATAAGCTATCTCACCTCAGCTTATTATACAACTTCCAGTAAAAACAGAATAAGACCACTTGTACAGGCAATTTTCGGAAAGATATTATCAGTGAATGAGTTTAAAGAACTGGAAGAAAATCAACTTATTGGTCAAGAATTACAGATAATAGTGAAACAGAATCCTTCCGCAAAAGATCCTAATAAAATATATAACAATATTACAGAATTTTTACCCCGCGCAAAGAAAACACAGCCTTTTTATAATGGAACAACTAAGACCACACAGCCGCCACAGCCAGATAAAATAACACCCGACACAATTGAAAGCGTAAACTGGCTCAGAGAAGAATTAAAAATGACACCGAGAGCTTTTTATGAATTTATCAGCGAGCAGCTCCAAAAAAGAGTTTCAAATATTGTAAATATCACAGAAAAGGAAGGCAAGCAGATATTCTATCTTCTTGAAGCTATGTTGCCACAGAAAGACGAACCGGAGGAAAAGAAAGAACTGCCGGCAGAAACGAAGCTGGAAGAAGCAGATTTAGATACTGAAGACGTTCCATTTTAAAGAAGCTCCTGCCGGATGGCCAACCCTTACATGACCATCCGGCGGTTAGCCAGGTTCGAAACTGGCAGGAGCAATAGAAAGAAAAGATTTAAGGAAGGATAAAAATATGTTAAATACGAAGAATATACCAGGAGAACTAAAGCAGCTAAAACAATGGGTTTTATGGCGATTTATTCACAAGATAAACCAAAAAAAGCCCGCGAAAGTTCCATATCAAGTAAGCGGTCAAGAGGCAGGAACAAATAATCCGGACACATGGAACGATTTCGAGGCGGTAAACAATAAATTCTCAGGAAACGGAAAAAACTTTTCAGGTATAGGTTTTGTATTTTCAGAAACAGATCCTTATGTAGGAATAGATTTTGATGATTGCGTTGATGAAACCGGGAATATAAAAGAAGAAGTATTAAACTGGGTAGAAAAATTTGCCTCTTATACTGAATATTCTCAGAGCAAAAGAGGAATTCATATAATCTGTAAGGGGGTAAAACCGGGTCATAGAAAACAAAAGGGAAATATAGAAATTTATGATAGAGTCAGATATTTTGTTTTTACTGGCAACGTGATAAATAATTTCAAAGAAATAAAGACCTGCCAGGATGCTATAAATGAATTCTACTATACAGTATTTAAAGAAGAGGAAGAAGAAGAAAAAACAATACAGAAAGAATATAAAAGAACATACTCACCTCCTGAAGATAAAGAAGAATTTTATAATAAAGTTTTGCAGGTTCTGGAAGAAAGAGGACAGGGGTTATTTTCAGATTATAACGAATATTTCCGTTTTTGTATGGCTTGCAAAAATACTGGATTCGCTTATGAGTCAATAGACCTTATACTGCAACAATCAAAAAATTATAATTATACTCAAAATATAAAAATGTATGAAAAATTGGTTCCAGACGGCAGGGCTGATTTTGGAACCGTTTATTATTTTGCAAAAAAAGCCGACAATTACAGATTAAACGAACTATTAACAGCTAAAAAAGAATATGCAGTTGCAAAATTTGGAAGATCTTCTTCTCCCACTACAGAAGAAAAACAAGAAGTTTTATCTGTGGCTGAAGAAATCATAAAAAAAAAGGTTAAAAAAAAAAGCAAGGCAGATATACTCTTTGAAGTTGAAGATTTCTTTAGAAATCAGTATAAATTCAGGTTTAATGTAATTACTTATAAGCCTGAATATTCTCCCCTGGGCTCTGACAATTGGATAGCTGTAGATGATGGATTTGAAGCGGCTTGCTACTTTCAATTAATAAGAAATAATATCTATTTTAGCAAAGATGATATCCACACTCTTTTTATTAATCCCGATTTTTCTCCTCCGGTGGATCCGCTTAAAGAATATTTCGATAGTTTACTATACGACAATCAGAGAGATTATATAAAAGATTATACAGATTGCTTTATTCTTCTGGATGAAAAAGAACGAAAAAACTTTGAAATAATGTTTAAAAAATGGTTTGTCGCCATCTTAACAAGCATCTATAACGATAAATTTTGCAATCAATGTATTTTTATCGTCGTAGGTGAGCAGGGTGAAGGGAAAACCACTTTTCTTAATAATCTGGTTCCTCCAACACTTAAAACGTATCATCAAAACGGGGGAATTGATTTTTTGAGTAAAGATAGCCAGTTAGCTATGGCCGGGAAGCTCCTTATAAATATTGATGAACTGGAAAGTTTTTCAAAACAGGATATAGATCTTCTTAAAAGCAGGGTAACAGCTCTGGATTTTGATGTAAGACCCCCATATAAAAAACATTCAATAAAATTTAAAAAAAGATGCTCTTTCATGGCATCTACGAATAAGACCGGATTTCTTTCTGACCCCACCGGGAGCAGAAGATTTCTTATAAATAATATCTTAAAAATTGATTATAAAAGAGATATTAACATAGATCAGATGTATGCGCAGGCAAAAGAACTCTATTTCTCAGGATTTACGTATTTCTTTAATAAAGATGAAATAAAATATTTAACCCAGAGAAATGAAATGTATGCAATAGAAAGTATAGAAGAACAACTGCTTTTAAAACATTATCAGCCGGGAGAAGACTTGTTTTTATCAGCCACTGAACTGGCTGGAGAACTTGAAAAGAAAGGAGATTTCCCTGTAAGAGTGGATAGCCTTTTCGTAAGAAAACTTGGAACTTTCCTTACAAAACATGGTTTCAAGAGAAAAGGCGTTAAGGGTCGATATGTGTGGTGTGTAAGTGAGAAAAAATATAGACCAGGATTTGAACAAGATTTACCTGTACCTTTTTAGTGTAAGTGGTGTATAAGTTATGTAACTTGCAAAAATAGTTACACAGATAGACAGCGTAAAGGAAAGAATAAAAATGTGTAAGTGTGTAAGTGAAGTTGTAAAACTTTGGAAAAACTGTAAATTCTCAAAAACTCTAACCTCTAAGGTAACAACCTTACTAAATTCTTATGTAAACTGTGTAAGTAAAATATACTTACTTAGTTACATAAAGAATAGAAAAGTATTATATTATATAGCTTTTTTGGTTGTGTAAGTGAAAATTTTCACTTACACAGAGTTACACAGAATTATACTCCTATACTGCGTGAAGAAAGAAGTAGAAAAATGATACAGATGGCGAACAGCCTGACCTTTTCGATACCAGGCAGAGCAAAGCCCTGTGTGAGAACCACGCAAAAACAAAAATGGGTGGATAAAAACTATAAAGAATATGAGGTTTATAAGTCACGTATAAAAGAAAATGCTCTTGGTGCTATGTTACAAGAAAGAGTGAGTCAAATTACAGATCCAGTGGGAATAACAGCCAGTGTATTTATAAAAGGCAAAAACAGAGGAGATATAGACAATTATTGTAAGTCAATTCTTGACGGTATACAGGCAACAAAGAGAAATCCGCAGGGATTAATAAAGAATGACAGGCAGGTTGAGAGTATAGCAGTTGATCTGTTTTCTGTAGAAAAAGAAGAGGATCAAAGGGTTGAAGTTACTCTCTGGTGGTAAATAAATAATATAAAAAAAGGAGTGTATTAATTAATGAATATAAAAAACTGGAGGTTGAATAAAGCAATGGACATTAAGAAAAGATTACAAAATTTAGTTATAAAAATTGATGCTTTGAAAGAAATAAGCTCAGACGGTTCTCCTGGTTCTACTGAATACAACACAGGAGTAACTAAAGCCAGAGATCTGGTTATAGGAGAAATAAGTAAGGTGAATTGTAATGTTTGCAGAGTTAAAGAAAATAAAGAAATGGAGGTTGAAGTATAAAAGTGAAAACATCACCAGAGAGATTAAAACAGGTAAGAGAATGGCAGAAACGCCATAAAAAGTATCTGGCAAAATACAGGAGAAGGTATGATAAGAAAAATCCAGATAAAGTGAAGAAACATCAGGAGAAATTCGGGAAAGAATATAATCAGGAATATAGAGAGAAAAACAGGGAAAAATTAAGGGAATATCAACGGGAATACTGGTATAAACGAACTGCAACAAAAGAGGATGAAATGGTAAAAAAACAGATAAGAAAGATAATATCTTTCCAAGAAAAGGAGGCTGAAGTAATTGGATAAACAGGAAAACATTATCTATTTAGACGTTGAAACACAGCTTCTTTCTGATGATGTTGGCGGATGGGGACATATAGACAAAATGAAAGTTGCTATAGTGGTGATTTATAGCAGTAAAGAAGATAAGTTTTATCACTTCACCGAAGGAAGTATGTTTTATCTTTTAGATAAGCTTAAGGAAGCTACCCTGGTCGTAGGGTTCAATATCAAAAATTTTGACTATAAAGTTATGCAGCCCTATTACTTGGATTTCGACTTAAAAACCTTACCTACTTACGACATACTTGAAGAGTCAAACAAAAAACTTGGCCACAGGATCAGTCTTCAGGCATTTGCTGAACCTACTTTGAATATTGGAAAATCTGCAGATGGGCTCAAGGCTGTCGAATGGTTTAAATCTGGAGAGATACAGAAGATTATCGACTATTGCAAGCAAGATGTAATAGTTACCAGGGATTTATATTTATTCGCAGAGAGAAATGGATATTTGAAATTTAATGACAAGAAGACCGGGAAAGAGAAAGTTGTTTTTCTGGAGGTATGAAAATTGATTACTCTTAATGATATAGACAAAGCAGTCCTCAGACTTCTCCGGGCAAATCAAAAAGAATTCCGGGAAATTGAATCAATAAAAATTCAGATAAAAGTTAAAGATAAGATTTTGCCCATGGTTTTAAAAGAAGGTGGAATATATTTTGAAGAAGATAGAAAGTGACCATACTCCTCATACTTGTCTGTATTGTAAGCACATAGGCAGGTGTGGTAAATGTATTTTATTTAAAAAGATAATGCCTTTGATGGAAGAGAATAACTGTGAATATTGGACAGTATTTTACGAGAAAGGATGATAAAAATGTTAATAGAAGGTTTTGAGATATCAAAAAAGATGCTACAGGACTGGAAAAGAGAAGAGGGAAAAGCTTATAAAATAGAGAGAATGAAACAGAAAGGTACGTGGAAAAACAACCCGGATTACAATAAAGAGGTAGGAGTAATAAAACGGATTGACCCTGTTGTAAAAATCAGAGGGAAAAAGAAAATTATAAGAATAAATGGTCGGAAGGTAGAAAAAATTATAGGTGGCGTTCCAGTGAAATACTCAGAACTTACTCAGGAAGAACAGAAGGAGTATAGGGAAAATATTGAGAGAGAAGAAAGAGCCAGAGAAGAAAGAGTCAGAGAGGTAGAGAAATGAAACACGTCATTCAGTTTAGCGGTGGGCTGGCCTCTGCTTATGTTGCCTGGATGTGTGTTGAAGAGTTTGGAAAAAACAACTGCATATTGTTATTTCATGAGACCGGCGTAGAACATCCCGACAATGTAAAATTTAAAGAAAATGTGTGTAATTTTCTTGAAATAGAATACGTTGAAATAAGTTATGGGATGGATTTATGGGATTTGATAGTAAAACAGAGATGCCTTCCTTCTTATTTTCAACCTTTTTGTACGAGAATGTTAAAAATGGAACAGGGTTTTAAGTTTCTGAAAAAATTAAAGGAAAAATTTATAGTTTATAATGGCTTTGGAGCTCATGAACCTAAAAGAGTAATGAGGGCAAATGAGTTAGGAAAAAGAAAAGGTCATACAGTTCACTCTCCTCTTTATGAACAAAATATTCCAGATAAAAAGGTTATGGAAATTATCCGGGATGAATGGAACATAAAAATACAAGAGCCATATATGCAAGGTTTTGAACATTGTAATTGCTTACCTTGCTTCAAGGGCGGACAAAAACATTTCAAAAGAGTCTTTCAGTATTATCCAGAAGCTTTTGAAAAGGCGAAATGGGCAGAGAAAGAAATAAGTAGAATTAAACAAAAGGAGTTCACTGTTTTTACAAGGGAAGAGAAAACGGGAAGATGGACATATAATTCCAAGGGAAAAAAAGTAATTGAGACGGAAACGGTTAAAATTTCTTTAGGAGAACTTGAAAAAATATGGGTGGAGGAACCGGTAAAACCACAGACGATGAGTTTTAATCATTCTGATGACTGGGAGCAATTGGATTTATTTGAGGTGGCAGCATGAAAAACATAACAGCAAAGTCTTATTTTAGTGGAGCCGGTGGCATGGATTTAGGATTGCAAGAATCTGGCATAGACATAATCAGGTCATACGAGATTGACCCTATATGCTGTGAAACCCTGAGAAGTAATTTTTCTCACGATATCTTTCAGGAAGATATAACGAAAATTACAGTTTTCAGTCAGCCACAGTCAGATGTAATTATCGGGACATTCCCCTGTCAGAGATATTCCCGAATGGCGGACATAAAAGGAACTCGAACAGGGGATGATTTGTTTCTTCATTTTTTCAGACATATAGCCCTGGAACGTCCTGAGATGTACGTGATTGAAAATGTTCCAGGAATGAGGAAGTTTGCGGTTACTATGGAGGCTTTAACCAGGCTCCCGGATTATTATGTGAGAATAGAGTGTCCAGTCAACGCTTCTATGTGGCTACCTCAGTCCAGAAAAAGGCTTCTTTTATTTGGAACTCGTAAACCGTTTAATTCTTTTCAATATCCTTTGTTCGGAAAGCAGGCAATTATCGGGGATATTCTGGAAAGAGATCCAGAGATAAATATTCCGGATTACGTGAAAAGTAGATTAAGCGGGGCATATAGAGATAAGCCGATTGTTTCAAATATAAATGAGATTGCTCCATGTTGCCTGGCTCATTATGGCCGAGATCAGAGTACCAGACTGGTGAATGACGGAAGGAGAATAAGACCATATACACCTCTGGAATATGCCAGGCTCCAGGGGTTCCCGGATACGTTTAAGTTCTCCGGAGAGGTGAGTAATATTTACCGGCAAATAGGAAATGCGGTACCGGTACCTATGGCAAAATGGGTAGGAGAACAAATTCAAAAATACTTTAATTAAGGAAGGTGTGAGTAAAGAATGTGTCAGGCAGAAACAAATCAAAAAGTTTTAAACAGGAAAAGATATATCCGCCATGTTGCAAGAGTTGATAAAAAATGTTATGGACATCCGAAAGAAGTTATAAAACCCGGAGAAATTTATTACAAGAAAAGGTCAAAGACTTATTGTTCAGCTTATATCGATGAACAGTTACGTATCTATAAAGAGATACAAGAAATGAGAAAGAGGTGGGAATAAATGAAAGTAGATTACAGTAAATGGCGGCTTAACCCTGATGGTAATATTTTAGGTGTAGTTGGAAATTTCTGCATGAATGATTTACTGTGTTTTATTCAGGATTATTACATAGAACATGATGATACAGGGGATATACCTGAGTTTATTGATATAACAAAAGAGCAACAAGACTATTTTATATCTCAGGAAATAGTTGAAGGTGGTATAAAATTTAACAATGAAAAGTTATCAGAAATACAAACTCCTTATGGCGTAATAAAGATACTTCCCAGAGAAGTATGTAAACATTGTAAGCATGTATCAGGTGATAATAACTTTGATTTCTGCAATCATCCAGGACACCAAGAAAAATATCCCGGGTTTGTGGTAAATCCTAATAGAAATTATTGTAATGATTTTGAGGATAGTGGGAAGGAATTTAACTGCTATCAAGAGAGAAAAGAAGGGAAATAGCTAAAAGAAAGGTTTGGTGGTAAAAATTAATGGAAAGTATTTTAGAAAAGTTCTTGGAAAATTTGTCTTACAAAGTAGAATCATCGAAAGAACCCGGTATAAATAATCATGATTTTAATCAGGGTTTAGAAAAGGCCATGGATTTAATTATATCTGAGATTAATTCTATAAAAGAAGCCAGAGAGAAGGACGAAGAATTTAAAGAGGCTTTAAAGGAGACTATAGAAGCTATTGCCAATAAAAAAATAGAAGCTCCAGTATTACATTTTGAATACCCTGAAAATATGGAATATAAAGATTTTTACGAGTGGTTTCATAATATGGCACATTGTTTTGTAGGTATAGCAAGAATTTTTGAGCAACAAGAAAGAGGTTCCTGTTGTTGCGTTGACCGTGCCTGGAGAGATTGGATTATGCCTGAAGTGAAAAAGATGTGGAAAGCTTTGAAAAGCAGGAACAAACAAAAACTTTTAGAACTGGCAAAAAGAATAGATAATCTAAAAGACCCTGATATTAACTACTCATTATATAATCAGGGTATAGAAGAAGCAAGAAATTTACTCCTATGTGAAGCGGAAAAGATAAAAAAGGAGGGATAGAATTGACCAAAGAATTAAAAGATTATAGATTAAAAATGTTGAATAAAGAAAAAATACTTGATATTATCGGTTATAGTATGATCCAGAATAGTCAGGGGATATTTCTTCCCAAAAAGGAAGAAGATATTACTGTATCAATTCAGTATAATGAACCAGAGATAGATATAATAGAGGCAATAGAGAATGGTAATAAAGCAGTTAAATTAATGGAAGAAAGTATTAATCAGTTTGAAAGAGAAATAGAAGGAGAAAAATATATAAATATGCTTAAAGAAATTATTATAGAGGTAAAAAGTAAGCTTCATATAGATATGGAGGAATTAGTAAAAAAAACAGATGAAAAAATATTTCAATCTTCTATGATACCTTTTTTTCTTACTGATTTTAAAATAGAGCCTATGGTTATGTGTAATCCTTTAAAGCCAGTTTTAGCGGATTATCATTTTCCTATTCTTCCGTTATCTACTATAGATGAATATGAAATAGACGGCTATAAAAAATTAAAAAAGAAAAAGCTTTTTCTTAAAATTTTCTGCATTAAGTGTTTTAAAAAGAGAAAAATTCTTAAAAGAAATTTTAAGAATAAAGTGATAAAGTGTAAGAAATGTGGGGGATATATAAAAAAAATAAAGGAGGGGAAGGGCAAAAGTGACTAAAGGGAAGTGTTTAAGATGCGGAAAGGAACGAAAAGAGATATTCTTAAAATCTATATATTCACCTGAAAAGTTAATAGAATATTTAGGTTCAAAAGAAACCGGTTTTTATTCTGCTATCAAACCAAATGGAGGAACAGCCAATATTACAGAATGTTGCGGAACTATTGAGATAAATATTAATATAACTGGCGAATTTAAAGAATATATGAGAGAGGAGGGATGATTATGAAATATCAAGAAGGAATATATCAACGTCAAGAAATAGTTTATTTAAAAAATGAAGAGAAAAGAGAAAAAGATATTTGTTTCCTTGATATTATAGATAGGAAATCTATAGAACTTGCCTCCGCTATGGGTGTATCGGTAGAATATGCTAAAGGGCATATAATGGAAGCTATGAGGGAACATAGTCCAGAGGAAAAAGCCAGGTATAAAAAAGACACATTGAATTAAAACTTAAAGTGTGATAATATAAATAATATAAGTAAAGAGGAAGAAGTTTAGAGCTTCTTCCTCTTTTTTATTTACCAAAAATTAGGACAAAATTAAGACAGCTTTAGGACAAAAATTATGACAAAAATTGAAAAATTAGGCCTGGAAGAAAAAATAATAGGAGATAAAAAAAAGGGATTACCCTTGAGAGATATTGCAAAAAAATACAATCTATCTAAGGGCTCAATTGAGCATTTTTTAAATAGTAAATATATCACCAGGGATATTCAAAAACCTCTCACGAAAAGAGCCGAAAAAACAATTGAAGTAACAAATTCTTCTATCTTTGAAATAAGCGGAAAATTAGAGGAGTTACATAAAAAGCTGATAGAGTCTGAGAATGATTTTGAAAAAGACAGTATAAATAAAATCTTCTGGTTTAAGGAATTCAGGGAACAAATCAAGCTTGCGGCAACCCTGGTGAAACAGATTATTTCTTATGAGGAAGCCAAGAAATTCAGGCAAATACTTGTCGAAGAGATAGGAAAAGAAAGCAAAGATGTACAGCAGCGAATTATTAGAAGGATATACTCTTTTAGAAGAGTTGAATAATCCAGAGGTCTTTAAAGAGCTTAATGATATTAAAAACTCTTTACCTCTTCCGGAGGAAATAATTAATAAAACCCCTCTTTCTTTTAAAGATTTCTGTATAAAATTCCTTCCTCATTATTTTTCTCAGGATAATTGTGAACTCCATGAAGAAATTATCCGCCTGGCTGAAGATGACTCTTTTGAGTCAGTTCTTATTATTGCCCCCAGGGGTTTTGCAAAGTCAACTTATTGCTCAGTTGCGCTTCCTCTCTGGAGAGTGTGTGAAGGGTTATCTAAATTCGTTCTTCTTGTGTCTGACAGTTCTACTCAGGCAGAAGCTTACCTGAGAGATATCATAACCGAATTGGAAGAAAATGAGGATTTAAGAAGGCATTATGGTGAAAATATCCTTCCGAAACTTGATAAAAAGAAAGCTGTGGTGAAGTGGTGTGACAGGGATATTATAACAAGGAGTAATTGCCGGATTGCAGCCAGGGGAACAGGGCAGAAATTAAGGGGTATAAGAACCAGGCAGTATAGACCAGACTTCCTGGTTGTGGACGATATGGAGAACGATGAACATGTTCAAACTCCGGAGCAAAGAAAAAAAACTGAAAAATGGTATACCTCTGCTTTGTTAAACTGCCTGGAGCCGGATAAAGGCAGAGAATTCATAATCGGTACTATAATTCATTACGACTCTCTCTTAAAAAAATTAATGAAAAACGATAGCTATACCACCAGATTTTATAAAGCTATAAAAGATGATGGTACTGCTTTATGGTCCTCCAGATGGTCATTAGAAAAACTTGCAAAAAAAAGAAAGAAAATAGGTATTCATGCTTTTACGAAAGAGTTTTTAAATGATCCTCTTGACCCGGAAACAAAACCTTTTAGAAAAGAATGGCTCAAGTATTATACCCATGCTGAAATAAAAAATAAAAAATTAACTATATATCAGGCAATCGACCCGGCTATTAGTAAAAAAACTAAAGCTGATTATTTTGTTTTGATAACTATAGGAGTGGATGAAGATCTAAATATATATATTCTTGAAATATTTAGAAAGAAAATAGGATTTCCTGAGCAGGTAAGGGTTGTAAGAGAACAGTATAAAAAGTGGAACCCCCAAAGAGTAGCTGTTGAAGAAAACGGATATCAAGCGGCATTAAAAGAACAAACTTTAACAAAAGAGAGAATTCCTTTTAAACCGATTAAGAACATAAGTGATAAATATACAAGAATACTTACTCTCACGCCAGATTTTGAAAATGGAAAAATATTTATCCTTGAAAATATGAAAGATTTTGAAGATGAATATGAATATTACCCGGAGTCAGCACATGACGATCAGCTTGATTGCCTGGAAATGGATATCGGTTTAATAGATAAGAGTATTCATGAAGATGTAGATGTTGATGATTGTGTAGGCGGCTACAAAACAGAAATGATATAGGAGGTTTTTATTATGGGATTTATTGGAAAATTTCTTGATTTCGTGGGTGTTCAAAGAGTAAATAATATAGAGATAGAAAAAGGAATAGAGCAGAAACAGCAGGGAACTTCTGACCCTGCTTATGATTTTATTTTAAACGAGGCGTACAAACTGATAAATGCTGATTATACTGATAGATGCGACCTTGAAAAACTTGAGAAGATAAGCAGAGATGAAACCGTAAGCAATGCCCTGGATTTCCTTGCTTTTAATATTCTCCAAAAAATCAATCTCAATGGATATACCCATGAAAATAAAGCCATAGAAGAATGTGTAAAAAAATCCATAGAACATCACGAGGGTTCATTCCAGAATTCGGTAAAAGATATATTAAAGAAAGGTCTTTTTTATGGTTATAATTCTTGTCAGACTATATTTGATATAGTTGATAATAATTACCTGTGGGGTTGGACTGTGAATTATAACTCAGTAGATATTTCTTATCAGATAGCTAAAAATGATAGAAATAAAGAGTTTATAGGTAAAATCAAGATAGGAACCAAAGAATATCTGGCGCAAAATTTCATTCACTACATTCATGGTGATTTAAGTAATATGTATGGTTATGGCAGGGGGAATTATCTTGAAAAGTATTATGATTTAAAAGTAATGTGCCTAAAGATGTGGGCTGTCTTTATACAAAAATTCACTATGCCGACTCTCCTGGGTAAAACAAAAGGAAAAATAAAAGACCTGATGGACAAATTGAAAAAATGGACATGGCTTAATATTATTTGTCTTAATACCTCTGAAGATATAGATGAGCAGGTTGATGTGGTAGAGAGAAAGGCAGGACTCGGAGGTTCAAATGAATATATAACTGCTATCAGTTTTATTAATATGCTCATATATAGAGTTTTTTTCCTCCCTCCTCTTCTGGAAGCAGGGCAGGCAGGAGGCTCTTATGCTCTCGGAGATGTTCATTTTAAGATGTTTGATAAGGCTTGCTCTGAGATTGCCAGAGAATTTAAAGACCAGGTTCTTTTGGCTCAATGGGTTCAAACTCTTATTATAAACAACTTTGGAGAGCAGGATAGTTATGGCGATTTTGTAGAGGAAGATACCTTTACTCTTGAAGAGAAAAAAATGATGATGGAGATACTTGAAAAGCTCACGAACACCGGTTATCTTGACTCTATAGAAGATAATGAATTTGTAAGAAAGATATTCAAAATTCCACCAATGAAGAACCCTGCCGAAGCCCTTATGAAAAAGATGAAAGAGGAGATTGCCAATGCCAGAACTTTTGAGCCGGACACAACCCAGAACCCAGAGCAAAATCTCACAGAAGTTCAATCTCAGGTTCAATCCAAAAATTAAAGCTAAAATCGTCAGGACTTTTGACGCTCTTGAGCAGGGTTTTATTGGCCTTGCTCAAGAAGCTCTTGAACCCATAGAAAAGGATTTCCTGAATGAATTAAAAGATATAGCAGAAAAGAGAGATGTAGATAGACTTAACAATCTATATCTTAACTTCTCTTCTTTTCAGCAGGTTCTTTACGCTTTTTTTTCAGAGAGTAGAAGAGTGGGAAGGCTCCATGGTATAACTGAGGGCCTGGAGCTTAAGCAGTATTATGAAAATAGAAGCTCAGTTCGTGATGTGGTAAAGAAGCTGGAAAGAAAATCTATAAACCAGGTAGCGAATGAAATCATAGACGGACTAACTACTGCTTTAAAACCGGAAAATAAAGTTAAAGCCACTTCTTTTTCAGTAGTACCTTACGATGCTCTTAATTTTTATAAAAACTACTCTCTTTCCCTGAAGGGTGACATAGAAGCAGATCTTCTAAGGAAAGCAAAAAACATTATTTATTCCGGAATAGAAAATGGACTTTCTACTCAGAATATAACTTTCGGCCTTGAGTCTATATTCCCGACATTTACATCCGGCAGGCTGAATAACATAGCCAGGACGGAAACGAGCAAGGCATATAATGCCGGAAGACTGGAAGGATTTAAAGCTCCTGAGTTGGAAGGATTTATAAAAGGTGTCCAGTTCTCTGCCATAATGGACTCACGCGTTACGGATATATGTGAAAAAAGGCACGGGCTTATTTTTGCAATAGATGATCCTCGGTTACAATCAAACAATCCTCCTCTTCACTACCAGTGTCGTAGTGTTCTCATTCCGGTTGATAAGTATAGTCTAATCGAAGAAGATTTAGAGGATAAGGTAGGTAAGGGATGGGAAGACGTGCAGGAGCCTATGAAGGGGTTTGGAGGTGTGAAGGACGAAAAAGGAGAATCGGGAGCTGTAGGGAAATATATAAAAGATGATATTTCTAACTGGAGAGAATATAAAGAAAGTGATTCGAGTATGGAAAAAGCATTGAAAGATAAAGAAAATGCAAAATTATTATGCAATAAGATAAATGAAAAAATACTTAAAGATTATAAACATAGAGAATTTGGTGGATATGTTTATCCTGGCAATAATGATGTGTTTTATTATTATTTGAAGGATATAGATATAAACTGCCCTGCTTTTCATAAAGATGGTAAAATTTATATACGACCAGATCTGTTGGAAGTATTGCATAAAATAGACATAGAAGATTTACATATAATAACTCACGAAAATTTTCATTTTGTTGGTATTTATGGAACAAGAGGATGGAAAGGAGATTTAGAAACAACAGAATTTTTTGAAGAAGGATTGACGGATTTATTAGCAAGAAAATTCAGTTTTTCTAATTTTGTCGATGTAGAAAAATTTACCGAAGGAAATGATGAAGAAAATAAAAAAGTGAATCAATTACTTCACTTAGGAAATATTTATGATGATTATTGTTTTCATATGCTATTACAATTAATTTCACACCATGGACAAAATAATAACTATAAAGTTAACTCAGTTGACATATATGAGGAATTAAAAAAGATAAGGACTATTGATGTTTTTACAGAGAAAGAATTAGAAGAAAAAAATTATAATGAAAAATTATCTCAGGCAAGAAAAGAAAAAATTACCTGGCAAGATAAATTTTCTTTTACTTCTTCAACTGTTACACAAGAAAAATTTAACGAAGTCTTGAATAATATAAAGAAAAGTGGTATTCTAGAAGAAGAGATAGAGGTTTATTTAGAGGATATTTTACAAAATGAAAAAATTAAAAAAGACGAAAAATATATTAATTTAAGAAGGGGGTTAATAAAGTGGTTCTTGGAGAATTAAAAAAAGATAATGAAATAGAAATATTATGTGAACTAGAAGATTTGATATTTTATCATAAAGGTAAAAAAATAAAACCCTCCGAAGAAGAATTAAAACATATGTATTCTTTATGCGATAAATTAGAAGCTATTGCTCCACGATATAAAAGAAATGTTTGCCCATATCGAACTACTGTAACTCTTCTTGTAAAGAAATTACCTGAAGGTGTTACAATCTAACCTTTGACCCTGTAATCCCCGACTATAAAAAGGTACACAAATTTTTTCTTACTTTTTATTTCCTCCATTCTCAATAATAACACCAACTTTATCAATTTAAGCAGACATCTATGTCCTTTTTCAGACATCTATGTCTATTGTCAAAAAGCCGCATATGGTATATATTTAATTTATCTAGTAAAGAATTAAATTACGGGCAGAAGTTTAGAAGATGAAAAATCTTTTTCTAAACTTCTGTTTTTTCATCTTCTAAACTCCCCCGGTTAACTTACAGGGGGTTGAGATGAAAGGCTTTATTGTAAAACTCGAAAATTCAATAGCTTCTTCAATTTCCCCGCTTTCCCCCGAAGAAATTAAAAAACATCTCGAAGAATTTAAACCCGTTCCCGGAAACTGGACTCAGCTTTTAACCGCAGGTTATCACGGAAAACACCCCAGATATGGCAAAATAGAATATACCTCAGAAAACCTTGATACAATTCACGATAATATAAAAAATAATACAATCGGCAGAAAAATATCTTTTAATTACAATCACTATGAAAAAAGTATGGCTATTTCTACTCTTGAAGATGTTAGAAAAGTGTTGAATGAAAAAGGTAAAACTATAAAATTAGAATACCTGCCCTTCTATACTCCAACCGGATATAAACTCGTAAACGGTAATGAGTATAAATATGGTTCTGTGGAAGTAGCTGATAATTATGAAGATAATTTTGGAAATCGTCACGGTATGACTCTTCTTAATGCAGGGGCAACAAATGACCCCTTTCTTATTGATGAAGCTATGACAAAATTAGAAAATACAAAGGAGGAAAAAATAGGTATGGATAAAGACGAAAAAGAAAAATTAGAAAAAGAACAGGCTGAAAAAGAAGCTAAAATTGCAAAACTCGAAGCTGACCTGGCAGAAGCAAAAAAGTTAGATGCTGACAGAGTAATAAGACTTGAACAGTCTGAAACCAATAGATTAACTTCTGATATAAAAGCCTGGAAGTTAGAAAAGATGTCAATGGGAATTCCTGTAAATATGATTTCTATGGGAGAAAAAAGGATTTTAGAAAGCAAAAATCAGGTTGTAAAACTTAGTAATACAGTTGAGCCTTCCGTAAATTTAATGAAAATTTATGATGAAATATTTTCTTTATATCCGAATGAAAAAAGAGTTCATCTTAATCAGGATGGAGATAGTAAAAAACTTGAAAGAGGTTCATCTGACGAAGAGGATATAAAAGCCCTTGATGCTTATACAGATGAAATCAATAAGAGGGGGAGTAAATAATGTCACAGTCTTACGGTTTAACCCTTGCTGAAACTCAGGGAAATCAAAATCACCCTGTTATAAAAGCAGAGCATTTCAAACCTGGAACCATTAAAGTTGGAGAAGCTTCTGTTCCTGTCGGTGGACTTTTAGCCAGGGAAATTGCAACCGGACATTATAAGAAACTCGGAACAGTAACAACTAAAACCGGCGAAGCTCTCACCATTACTCCTGTCGATAATAACGGTAAGTATGCAGTAGGTTTTGAAACTGACAATAAACCCATTCTTCCCGGTTCTGTAGTTATTTCCTGCCACGTAGCAGGGGCATTAGCAAGTATTACAGATAATATGGACGGTGTCTTAAAAGAGTCAACCAATCAGGCACAGGGAACGATAGATTATAATACCGGTCTTGGAGATATAAGAACTTTTGCTGTTATGGCTTCTGCTACTGACCTTACTTTCTCAGGAACTTATAAACACTTTAATAATGCAGGGGCATTAGATATAAACGATATATGTGTAAATGCTCTCAGAATTAAAGATGCAACCAGTGAAGCAAAACCTGAAAGCCTCATGGATGAAGGACTCATAGACCCTGCAAGAGTCACTCCTATAATAGATAGCACTGACCCCTTACAGGTAAGACTTTTGAAGAAAAATAGAATAAGAATAGAACACGACATTGAAACATTGAGTTAAGGAAGGAGGAAAATAGATAATGGCAATCTCTTTATTTGATAGACGAACTCTGAGATCGGAAGAGCGTCGTGTAGGGAAAGAGTGTAGATCTCGGTGGTCG
>CALARM010001084.1 GCA_937888925.1 uncultured Synergistia bacterium
AGATATATATTTAAAGAATCTGAACCTAAAAATTTTCTTTCTATAAATAAAAGAAAAGGAAAACCACTATAATTTCCCCTGACTTCAGTTCTGGAAGGAAAGGTGCCTGGGATAAGTTCAAGACCCATTTCTTGAGCAAAATTCCTCAGTCTCCTGCCATCTCCCATAGAAGTAATATATACAAAGGCCCAGAATAAAAATACAGTAAACATTATGAAAAATAAAATGACTAATATTTGCATATGAACTCCCAATCTCCAGAAAGTTAAATTGCTGTCTTTGTATATCCACCGTGAAGAGTCACTCTCGGCCGGCAGTTTATCCTGACTGCTCCCCTGCAAAAAGCTTCATCAGAGGCTTTACCCGACCATACATAAGCCTCGCCGGGTTTAAGATTTGCCATTTTCTGTGCTGTCAGTTCATTCAGAGAAGAACTGGCTTTCTGTATATGTTTTAACCATGCAGGAGAATTGAATTTATGTAGTATTATCTGAGTTGAAAGCTCTATAAGGGATATGGGAACAGAAGGAGGATCCTGGCTCGCCACCATAATAGACGTTCCTTTATGACGCATTTCTCTTACCACTTCCACAAGTCCTGCTACGAGATCGTGACTGTCAATATATTTATGACATTCATCGAAGACTATCAATTTATTGAAGGATTTATTATCGAATTTTGCATCGGAAAAAATCTGTAATAGCACTACAAAAAGTCCCAGTGCTTCATCTTTTTCTATGAATTCATCCCTCAGATCCACTATTATGAGCCGTCCCGGCCTTATAAGAGAACTTATATGAATGGTATCGTCTATATACTGAGCGGCAAGATCGAGTCTCATATTTGCCAGTTCTTTTACCTGATCGGGGAGAGAGGAATTTTCAACTCCCTGCCTCAAACCTTCTATGGTAAGATTATTTCTCATAGATCTCATGATAAGATTGAGCTGTCTTATGTAATTTGCCTTATTTCCTACGGCACCCATCAGGAAACGCCAGTGGCCTGCCTGGAGTTCAGATGAACTGAATTTAAGAGGATATACGGAAAGAGAAGGATATTCTTCTCTCCTTTCTTCCAGTTTATCTTCCGGTGTAAGTAAGATTATATCTTTAAGACCTTCCGGTCTGGCACCATATTTTTCTTCTAATATTTTACATTGATGTTCATCATTATTTCCATCTATCATAGATGTAAATTCCGGCTTATAATCCTGAGTGGAACTATAATGAAATATAACCGTGGCCAGAGGTTTCTGGAGGAAATTTATCTTATCTACAGGCATGGTAGCCATTTCTACAATGGTTCCCAGGGTATAACTTTTTCCTCCTCCCTGAACACCGAATAAACTTATAGTATGGGTCTGGTTTAAATCAAGAGCAATTTTCCTTCCTGAAACTTCACCTAAAAGGCCATACTGAGGAGAAGGGCCGTTTACACCGAGAGTAATATGACACTCAGGTTTCGGATTTTCCTCTTTCGGTGCTTCTTTTTCCTCTATATTCTCCTGTTCCGCCATTTCATCTTTTTTATCTCTTTCCTGAGATGTTTCTTCCGGTTTATTAATGTTACTGTCCTGAAATGCACTTAATTTTTTATCATCTTCATGGGGCTTATAAATTAATTCATCGGATTCTATCTGCAGTTCTATGGAAGGTAGAGAAACACTATCTGCCATTCCTTTTTCTTCCGGTTCTTCCTGAGAAACAGTTCTATCTCTTTCTTCGGTTATAAAAGCTGCCTGTGTAACAGAAGGAATATCTTCCGGATTATTAAGCAGTTTAAAAATAATATCTTTACCTATACGATAATATTCAATCCCCCCTTCAAAGTCTGCAGGTTCCATACCTTCTCCGGAAAAGTCAAAAATAAAGGCACTTCTGTTGAAGGCAAGGCTGTAGCCTTCTTCAAGGGTCTTTAATAAATATCTGGCTTCTTTTTCCACATCAGGACGAATAATTTTCAATCTGCTGGCTCTATCAAGATAAAATTCAAGAAGGGTTACTAATTTCTTTGTCTTTAATAACCTGTCAGGTCTGTCGGGAGATGTTTTATAAGGATCAAAATGTTTCTGCCATATATGTTCACTCTCATATATCTGTTCTGAAATATGTGTTTTAAGTTGATTATATGATGTTAAATCTACCAGGGTATAACATTTGACTTCCACCAGTTTACATGTAATAGTTCTATTTTTTGCATTCAGATCAAAGAGTGCAAGATCCGTGCGTTTAAAACTGATTTCATCATCTTCTTCTACGGCACTTTTCTGCAGGCTATGATATAATTCCAGGTGGGAATCAAGAGGAACTATTATTTGATTTTTCAATGCTCCCTGATATTCCAGATACATTTTTGCAAGGGCAAGTCCGATAGCTTCAGTTCTTTGATTTGAAGATGATATAAGTTTCAATGCAAGTCTTCCTGACAGACTGTTCAGATGATTTAGTAATATACCTGCTTCTTTCCCTTTAATCTCCAGTTTATATTTTTCCAGAGCATTCTGTAACATAGCTTCAATTTCCAATAGAGACCTGGATGTAATTACGAGTTTATGGCCGAAAGTTATGCATGGGCTGTGATCTATAAGATAATCAGGTCTATCCTTATGTCCTCCGTGGTCATAAAACTCTATGCCCATATTCCTGTCAATGGTAAAAACCCAGTCGCTCACTTCATGAACCTGATAAATTAAAGCTCTGTCATCGGTAGAAAGAGAAAGTTTTATTACAGGATAAAGTTTCATTCCTGTCTGTCCTGTAGCAATAAGGCCTGTAGCAGAAGACATTACTTCCGGTAATGCGGAAAGTAAATGAGATAGTTCTTCTCCGTCCTTCAGCGGAGAAACTGCTCCATATTTTACCTGACGTGTCCATGCAACAACTGAGTTATCGTCCGTATAATTTACGGAAAAATCCTGCATAAGCCCATGAAGAGGAGAGTAACCTTCTGTTTCCGACGGCTTTGCAGCACTCAATTCTTCAGGAGGAAATATATCGAAAAGAATTGTAATATGTGCCCTGTATTTTTCCGGCTGTAATTTGAAATCCTTAATCGATAAAAGAGCCATATTTAATTTCGGATATAAATGATCCCCTGTCGGTATAGAAAAAACTTCTGCCTCTTTTGTAGTAATATTATTATCAGGAGAGAGTAAATCAGAAAGTTCCTCTCCGGCAGAAGATATATCAGTATCAGATACGAAGAGTCGAATATTATAAGTTAAATCTGAAAAAACAGGTATTTTCTGAAGAGAAATAAGCATATCTGCCAGGGCTTTACCACGTCCGGGATTAAAGGCATTAACTGTGAGAGTACTTATATAGGGATGCTGGAATAAATATCTGCAAACTCTTGAAGTAAGGTAAGAACCGGTAACATCTGTGCTATCGATATGTGGTTCAGGGAGAGAAAAGGCAGAACATATTTCACTTAACAATCCCCTGGGATCTTCTTCTCTGGCGGGGCCATAAAGAGTCCATAAGGGATGTATATTATCTATAACAGGGAAAATACGATTTTTACTTACTGAAAGGAAAGGCGGGTAATTTACCGGCACTATCTCATTAAGGAGAGAATTTTTAATTGAATGCCTCAGTTCTTTATCTTCACTATTTAACATTTTAAGCCAGTTCTGTCCGAGCTCTGCAAAAGTGGTAAACCACAGAGCACGGAGTGGATGAGTGGGCGAGATTAAAGCTGCTTCTTTATGTTCTCCATTATAGTTTTTTAAGGTTATAAAAATTGTATCAATAGATAAAAGAGCTTTTATTTCTCTTATTAATTGTTTTTGTTCCGTATCGGATTTACTTTCTGCATCACGGAGAAAGCCCTGGAGTAAAGTCATGTAACTTTCGGCATATTCCGAAACCCTGGTTCTTACACCGGAGAAATCCAGTCCCTGAGAAACCATATTATCTTTTTTTAATGTGTCAAAATATTTCTCTCTTGCTTTTAAAAATTCTCTTACCGGTTCTGTAATATGAAGTTCAAAAGGTTCTTCTGCCGTATCGCCCGGCACTCCCTTATTTATCTGGAGATGCCAGCTTATGGCTTTTTCCGGACAGGCCAGAATTTTTTCTTCAATATTCTTCAGATATTCTGATACAGGTATATGAAAAATACCTTCTTTCTCAAATTTTACTTCTATTACTTCAATAGTTTTTTTCTTTTTTTCTTCAAGCCATTTTTTAGAGACAGGATTAACAGGGTCAGAGCCAGAAGCGGAAAACTGAAGATTTAATTTTGCATGAAGCAAAGTTTCCGCTTTTTTTATAGATGTCTGTAATGGTTCCAGATCTATTTCTTCATCATCCATCTGAAGTATGACATAAAAGAGCTCACTGTAATTCGGATGTTTCTCCATAAGGTCATGGGCAAAAAACTCCTGAGATACAGTCAATCTATTACCGGATTCATCAAGAATATTAATGGGAAGTCCGTTATGGGACATGGGAATTATTCTTATAAAATACCATCCTTCTTCCCACGATATGTTATTTAATTTTTTAAAGGTCACTTTTTTATTCTTCTGTTTTGTTCTCCATAGAGTTACATGTTTTCTATGTATTACGGAACAGGTATCCTTAGAAATTATTTGCACTTCGAATTCAGAAAGTCCTGGAACTTCGGAAGGATGGGGTTCCGTAGTGAAAGCAACATTAAACTGTTTACTCCCTTTTTCACCTGTATAGAGTACCTGCTGACCTGTTAAACTCTGCAATTTTTCAGATTTTTCCTCTTCTTTTACTACAGGAATATCTGTTCCTGTAACCTTTATATAAATTCCGCTTTCCGGTTTATCCATATCCAAAGGCCATTTATCAAAGGATAAAGGCCAGTAATTTCTATCAGTAACAATTAATCTGGTCCATTTTTTTGCATCTTCCAGACCTGTAGCGGTAAAGAAATCACATAATCTGTTTTTAAACTGAAGATCCTTTACTGGCAGGTCGAGAACCCTTCCTATCTGTGTTTTCCACTTGCATGCCAGATGTTCAACTATGGCTATATTATCAATAATACGTTCCGGCATATCGGCTAATTTAAAATCAGGTATGAGGCCGAGTTCAAACAGAGAAGGGCCTATGGCATCTGTGGCATAATCATTAATCTTAATGGAAATAAAAAAACGTAACAGGTTATGAAGATTTATCCAGGGAAGGGATTTTTCTTTTAATATGGCAAGAATTCTATCTATTATACTCTTTACATCTGAAGGGAAATGGGCGAGTAATCTATTTATGGCCCTGTCATAAAGATCTCCCGTATATAATTCTTTAAAAGTAGCATTACCGAAAGAATCTTCCGAAGAGGTTTTCAGGGTATTCGGTATAAAAACCAGTAAAGGAGGTCTTAAGGAACCGTCAGGCATGGGATTTCTGAGTTCGATCAATTTCGTGGCAGTAACAGTAAGTTCGCCCCTTTTGCCATCAAGTATATAAATCAAATAATCAGGGAACAATATTCTCAGTCTTTCACAGGCTCTTTTCATCAAAGCTTCGTCTAAATTGGATAATCTCATACAGTGTCCCGCCATTGATTGTCTGAGTATGGGAGAAATACTTTCAATAAGATCATGTTCCAATTCATTCAAAAAATCCTTTTCTTTAACTTCCCGTAATCCCTGTGTCATTTTAATACTCCTTTCCGATATTATATCTCGGCTTTATTGTCTGTGTTATACAGGCATCGGAAAGATCTCTATAGAATCCTATTTCGTGCAATCTCTTTTTAAATTCCTTGAGATTTTCTTTCAGTAATTCATAATCGGTAACAGCAGTTTCTTTAAAGCCATCTGTTTCGGGCAGTCTGTCTATATAGATACCATATCTGTCTCTTATAAAATCAATTAACTCTTCAAGCCTTATCTCGGAGGTATAAAAGCCTTTTTTCCCATGTTTAAGGACGGCAATCTGCAGTAAAACTTCCAGAAGATTGCTGTCAAGGATAAATCTGCGTTTTGATTTTTTTGCTTTCTGCTGTGTTATAAGAGCGCCGGAGCGGTTTTTTAAGAATAATGAATCCAGGCATTTTACTATATAAGCCTGATGTGACCTGCCATGTAATTCCATAAGACATTCTATATAAGTTTCAAAGGGATCAAGTTTCAGGTCTAAAATAGATTGTATCCGTGGTTCCTGTTTATGCTCTTCGTCTTCCATAATCTTCAGTAAAGAGAAAAGTCTCTGCTGAAAATAATTATTTCTTTCGGTATCATGTTTATTATCGAGAAGACGGAGGATTTCTTTTACTGAAAAATAGTTTTTTTCCGGCTTTTCTATTTTAGATAATTTCAGGAGATTTGTGGCAAAGTCATCTAACTGTTTGAGAGTAAAAGAATATTTCAAAAAATCAATAATGCGTCCGTAATGAACAGAAGCACTCTGCACTGACAGATCTGCCACAGGACTGTGAGGTGCCTTCACAAGATCGGCAAATATAGCTGTCTGATAGGGACAGTCGCCATGAACCTTTTCTCCTCTTTTAGGATCTGAAGGACATTTTTCACAGACAGGTTCCATGCCATGTTTTTCTGTCAGACCTTTCAGAAGTTTAAACAGGCGCAGATGGTATAGAGCTATGTGGAAGGCAAAGAGAATTTTTATATATTCCACCATGACGGTTCTGGGAATAAAGTCTTCATAAACTAAAAGCCTTATTACATCATCTGCGAGGAGATTTGCCGAACCTCTGCAGAGAGGAGGATAACTTTCCCTTTTACTCAAATCCGGTGCATCGGATTTTACCTGATCGGAGAGTCTGAGTAAAGCCTGGGTTTCCACATCTATAGTCACCGAAGGGTCACATTTATCTATATTCTGATCCACTCCGCGGAAAAAAAATCTTTTCAGATGTTCCAGAGCAGCATTGCCTCCGTTATCGGCTCCGTAAAGCACTTCATATAAATGTGTTGAGGCACCGAAATCACGGCAGTGAAGAGGATTACGAAAGCGATAGGTATAGCCGTGAAGAGGTCTCGGAGCGGCTATAGCCTGATTGGGTTTCCCTCTGTTTACCACGTCCATAAGATGTGTTTCTATCCACTTTTCCACTATATGTTCCGGCACATCTTTAAAACCTTCGAACCATTCGGGATGTCCAAGGAATTCTGCTTTAAAAGTATCTACCGTATATCTGATTTTCTGTCTGTAAAGTAGTCTGCTGGGGAATCCGCCATTTTTAAGAAGTGCAAAAAACAGTGTAAGAACCCTGTCCATTTCAGTATGTTTAAATTCCAGGTAACTTACTTTATTAAGGCGAAATTGCTTATCATATTTTGTACCGGCCATTTATGTCACCTCTGAACCAGTATGTTCTATTTTTAATTTTCCATCGGGAAGTCTGGCGATTCTATAAAAATCATGTCCTGTTTCTGTAAGTAATAATTCCTGATATGGTGAGGAACCGAGTATATTTTTAAATACGGAAAGGGAAAGAGAAAAACCATTAAGTTCTTCCACATTGGCTCTGTATCCTTCGTTAAGTCTTACAAGCATTTCAAAGATATCCAGGTCCAGTTCCAGTTCAGCCTCTTCTTTATAAGTGAGAAGAAGGCCCGGAGGCATATATTCAATAAATCGTGCTTCTCTGCCTTTATCATTTACTTTCAATCCGAAGTGTTCAAAAGGAAATATACGGTAGTTCAGCACAGTGCCTTTTTTAACATCTCTGATTTTCAGTGCAAGATTACCTTTCAGAATTGAAGGATCTCTGAAACCTTCTCCCGTGTTAATTGCCTTTATGATATCTTTAAGAAGTTTTTCCTTATCATATCGTCCCTCTATAAAATCAATCATAATATCGGCACTTCTGTATGGTATCATAGATTTCCACATATCGTCGCGACGTTCAAAATAATGAAGTCTTCTTAAAGCAGCCACATAGCTTCTGTGCAGTTCAAATCTTTTTTCTTCCCTGCCTGAATAACCTTCCTGTATTTCATCATAAAATCTTTTGAGTATTTTCATATAATAACTGTCGGGCCGGCAATCAAAATTTAAAAAGCCCTTAAATCTGTCGGGAGGAATAAAATCCAGTGTTCTATCCAGTTCAGCATCGGTGGATTTCCCCGGGTCTGTTTCTTTTAACAGATTGAGGAGTCTGTCTGATGTAACATTATCCACTGACATAGAACTGTTAAAATAATATCTTTTTATTATCTCTTCTTTTTTCCCGGAAGCATAAAGTTCATGAATTTCTTTACAATTGGAAGTACCCACGAGAATGTAAGACACAACAGACCGCAAATCTCTCAGTGTAATATGTATTCTGTTTCTCAGAGTGGATAATTTGAATAATTCCTGCAGTCTTTTTATTACCATCCGGCCTGCAGTCTGTTCCTGAAAGGTTTTTATATTGTGAATGACATAACATTTTCCATACAGGTCACAGTTACTGCAGGGTTTCCAGAATTTCTCATCACAGAATCTGTTAATGAGTTTTTCGAGTATTGTTTCTTCTCCGGCTCCGTCAGAATCGTTAGCCACGACACTCCTCATATTCAAATTTACCACTGCAAGTTCTTTTCCCGAAACACCTCCGTTAAGACCTCTATGGACAGATTCTCTCAAGGATGAAAAAGATTCTTTATTGTTATCCAGGAAATCTACAAGACGGCCTTCATTTATGGCTATAAGCCTTGTTTCTCCCTGAGGCCATGAAGATGTATGTCCCATGAAAGGTTTAAAGAAGTCAAGTAAAACATCTTCATTTTTCTCTTCCCCTTCATCCTGGCTTCCGTCATAATTTACCATGAATCTTCTCTTTTTATATTCAAAAACACTTCCGTTACCGGCACTATTGAAGGTTATTTTACCTCCGTCTTTCTGTACATATCCTTCCAGGTTCTGAAGAAAGGCTGTTTTTCCGTCTCCTGCATTACCTGTTATGATAACAAGGGTGAAGTCTCCCCTGAGGACAGAAGGTGCAAGAACTCTGTCAAGAGAAGTGTTTATATAGAGTTTTTTACCGAATTTATCCAGTCCTCTTGTGCCTGCATTACTGTATTTACTCTGGCTGTATAAAGTAAGGAAATAGTTCACAGAGGGATTACCATTTTCTTTTTCATCTATAACCTCAGTAGAGACTTCTAAATCTTTTCTTCTGAGTTCATGGACATCTCTCAGGGCTTTAATAAATTCTTCCGTACTGTTAAACCTTTCCGCTCTCAGTGGCGCAATGGCTTTTAAGAGTAAATCCGTAACACCGGTCGTCAGATCTTCAAGTCCTTTTGTAAGCCTGGGGTCAGGTGCCTTCCGTCCCGGAGGAGGACAGAGGGAATCAGGCCAGGGATAAGAGCCTGTTACAGCCTGATAGAGAGTCATTCCCAGTGCATAAAGATCTCTGTCCTGAAGTTCTCCCGTAGTAGGTTCAGAGGACAGGGTCTGATCTGGAGGTATATATTTCCTTGTGCCTCCGCCGCAGGTTTCACTGTCCGATATTTTTACAGACACATTGAAATCTATTATTTTTACTCCCTTTTCAGTCCAGAGGAGATTACCCGGTTTAATATCACAGTGATATATGCCGTTATTATGAAGGTGAAGCAGTCCTTCTGCAGACTGAAGTCCTATGTCCCATGCATCGCTTACCGTAAGGGATTTATTCTTAATCATTTCATCCACATCAAGACCGTCAATATATTCAAATACGATAAAAGGAATCTGGTTTTCCTGAAGTATATCCGCATCAATGACCTTCACCACATTCCTGTGTTCCGGTATGCGGAGCAATATGCGATATTCCTTTTCAAGTCTTGCCAGTGTGGAATGTCTGTCTTTCAATATGAGTTTTACCGCTCTCTTTATATCTCCGAGCGTATCGATAACCTTATAGACAACTCCGAAAGCTCCCGGCTTACCGAGCCGTTTTTCAATAACATATTTACGGCTCAGTTTATATCCGGAAGGCAGATTGCTGTAATCGGCCTTTTCTTCCTCTTTTTGAGGTTTTACGAGAATAAAGAAAAGTCTTTCAAATTCCGTAAGAGCTTTAGAAGCAGAAGGTCTTTTTTCAGGAAAAAAGGCACAGAGACTCTGAAGCCATTCGTCAAAACCTCCAGGGAGGCCTTCCACCACATCGGAAGGTTTTATCTGAAAAACCGCACTCTGAGAAAAAACCTCGCTCGTATCTATAAAGGGCAGTTCTCCCGTAAATAATTCATAAAAAACTATACCGGCAGAAAAGACATCAGATAAGGAAGTGGCGGAAGAAGGGTTCTGATAACATTCGGGAGACAGATAAGGTTCTTCAAGTTTATCTTCAATCACAGGCCCTATGGTGCTGTTTCTGTCCGTGACAGGTCTTGCATAATCGAAATTAATAAGCCTTGCCTGTCCGTCATTACCGGCAAATATGCTGCCTGAAGAGATATTTCTGTGAATAACATTATGAGAATGGGCATGGGAAAGAGCAGACATAATCTGTTTTACGATACAGGACTTCTGTTCAAAGGTAAGGGCTAAGGCAGGATTTTTTATATGAAGCTTTAAAGCTCTTCCCGGAAGATCTTCAAGAACCAGAATATATTTATCACTGTTCTGATCGGAAAAGAAATCCCTCACTCCCGTAATAGCCGGGTGAGGAGGAAGAGAGGAAAGGGCTTTATAGGCATTTGATATGAGGCGCAGTTCTTCTTTTCTTTCTTTTTCTGAGAGATAGGGATCGGAATTATAAACACGGAGTATGACAGTCCCCGATTTTTCTCCTGCAAAGGAGTTATATCCTCTGTATTCAGTATAATTAACGGTGGAACCGAGTTTTTCTTTTACCGTCCAGTTTCCGAACTGTAAAGATTTATCAGCAGGTTTGATATTTCCATGTAAGGCTTTTCTTATCATTTCATAATAAGGTCTGATATCTTTCAGGTTTGACGGTATACGGGATGAATCCTGAAAAAAAGAAAGGCTTTGTTTCAGTGTAACCACATTGCCTTTATCCCTGCCTGAAGAATCATAGAGAACTGCGTCCTGAGAGGTCAATATGACTGCCGCATCGACATAAACTTTATGCAGTGCCGGCACAGACGGGTTTGAAGAAATGATTAAACCTTTCAATACTTTCGCATGGTGCCGTAATTTAGCAAGAGGAGAGGTAAAAGGCTGCCTTCCTTCGGGATACCATTTCGGCCCTATGACCTGTATCTCCCCGCGTGTTCCTTTAACATCGGAAATATAGACTGCATGGGGAGTTATGACTGCAAGATCTATTTCATAAAATTCCTGATTGGACTGAAGTTCGAAATTATGTATGATAAAATAGCCGGCGGGGAGATTATCGCGAAGAAAGGCAATGGCTTCACGTTCCGAGTCGTTTACAGGGGTGCCGATTTGGATGACTTTAGCCATGACAGGCCTCCTCTATTGTTTTTTCTACTAAATTACGTGCTTCAAGTTCAAGTGATAACGCTCTGTCTCTTTCATCCAGAGCTTTTATTACCTGCTGACTGATTTCTCTCATTTCATTTTCAGGAAGTAATGGTATTAAGACAGTGGCAATACCTTTTTCATCCAGATGAGGTATGGCACCGCCATAACTCAGTGAAGCTATCTGTTTGTAACCGGCTTCAGAAAGTAAAAAAGCAAATAAATAACCGGACATGGTTTTATCACAGGTATTTAAACGAATAAGCATATGAGTTGTAGTGGCACCATGAAGATGAGAGCCTACCCATACAGGACGTCCTATAAGTCCCCCATCACTGCCAAAGGCCTGTACAAGAATAGTCCCTCTTTCAAGTTTTACATCTTCAAAAAGAGTGGATTTTCTTGAAAGTATAGATTTAGGTTTTGGCTCTAGCCAGAATAAAGAAGCTCCACTATAATAAGGTGCTCCATAATTAATATCATCGGTGTGAATACGTTTAAAAATACCGGGTAAGAACATACGGGAACAGAATTCTCCTATAGTTTTACAAGGCATTTCTTCTATTTTATTCCTTATTCTGGTTACAACAGGATCATAAAAAGCCGCATCAAACCTTTTCCTTATTACACTGGAACTTATAATACTTATTTTAGGTGAAGATTGAGTTAAGTCTATATCGGAAATTAATTTATTAAAACAATCTGCTGCCTGTCTTAAAGTATTATTGGAATTACAGCGGATCTCAGAAGCTTCTGAAAGCATTTTATGAATATCATTTTCTATTTTTTCTCCCAATCTTGGAACCGGTATATTTGCAAGATGATGTGGTTCGATAGATTGTATCAATGAGCCATAAGTGCCTGAAATCACGAGAGGAACACCAAATTTACTATTCAAATATGTATAAAGATAACCTGGTAAAATTCTTTCTGTGTCTGGTATAACTCTTAATACATGTTCAGTACACGCAAAACCATTCATTTCTTTCCGAGCATAAATCATTCGGCCAATAGAACCAGATCTTGTAATTAATATCCATCCTTCACGAATAATAAATTTGGGGTTTCTTAGAATCTGTTTTTTAGATATAAGTGGTAGGTTATTTAAATCAGACAACAAAATATCAGAACTACTCATAAATGGCACACCATATTCTAAACTACTCACCCATAAGCGACTTTCACGACCGGCATGATAAATTCCATCAAGTCCGCCGAGTGTAACATCTTTTAAGAGAACTTTTGTAGTTCTTAATTTTTCGACAATAGCTTTCACTTCAATTCCACCGGACATATAAGGTCCACAATCAAGTCTTCTACCTTCCTGATTCATCCACGAACTTGGAATAACTTTACTCTTCATACTCCCGGCTCCTTATTTTCTTCTCGAAACTTCCTGTAAGCCTCTGCCACGAGTGGAAAATCATCATCAAGTATTTTCTGTTTCCTCTTTAAAGTTCTCTTTATTCGCCTGTCCCCTATCCGAATCGTCTCTTCCTCTTCTACTTCTTCAATTACCTCTTCCCCGTCGGGCCTTCTCTTATAAAGGGTATTTCCTCTTCTGTCAAAACCTGCCTTTTCTGCTACTGCCATAAAAACAGGATATTCCTTAACTCCTCCGAAATCTTCGGCAGAAATCTCTTCCTTTGTTTTCTTTTTAAGGAATAAAAGACTCGTAAGTATTCCCACATTTGCTTCCACGATAAAAGCCTCCACAGGAACTTCCACACTGGCAAGAACCCATGCATGACGTAAAATCCACCATCTTATATATTCATCTCCGGGATTTCCAAGAATACCGTTAGGAAGAACAATCCCCATCCTTCCTCCCGGCTTTAACCACTGGACACATCTTTCTATAAACAGCACTTCAGGCGCAACACTTCCCTGAAGTTTTCCCGTATTCCTGAAATTCCCGTCTTCAGTTCTCTCCCATACATGAGCAAGGTCGTAATCTCTCAATATATTGGGATCTGTTATGGGGATATCCGATCCGAAGGGAGGATTCGTTAAAACCACATCCATAGACCCGAGAGGAGCTCTTTCCTTTCCATCCTTTACCCCATCAAGATGCCCTGCAGGAAATTCCAGTGAATTCAGATGAAAGAGATTTGCCACTTTATTGCTTCCCATGACTACATTCATCTGGGCTGCCTTTATGAGAAAGGGGTCAAAATCGCATGCAAAGAGATTATTTACAGAAAACTCCCCTATCTTCTCTTTCACCGAAAGGAATTCTTCAGTGCTCTCATCCCTGGCGGATATATTTGCTTCTTCCCTGAATTTCTTCAGTATATGCCCCAGAACTGCAATAAGGAATCCCCCTGTGCCGCAGGCAGGGTCAAGAACTCTTTCATAAGGCTTCGGGTCAAGCATTTCCACCATAAGTTTTATGGCTCCCCTGGGAGTAAAATACTGCCCTCTGTCTCCCCGGAGGTTTGTCCCTACAATCTCCTGGTAGGCAGCTCCCTTTGCGTCCATATCTGTTCTGCCCAGGTCGTATTTTGCAAGTTCGGAAACCATAAAGGCAAGTGCCCTGTCGGAAAGGGTAATCTCTTCATTTCCCTGAAAGATGGAGGAGTATTTCACTTTTACCTCATCAAAGAGCGGAATAATACGGTTTCTTATATTTTTTCTTCCTTCAGGATCAAACTGTTCCGTAGGAGAAGCCCAGAATCGCCTCATATTTCCCGGAGAAAGTTCATCATACATCTTGGCAAAGATAAGAAATAGGAACTGCCAGAAGGCGGCGTCTTTGGGCATACCTTCATTTCCGTGGATGAAATTATGGCACCTGCGGAAAGCAGTCCTGAGCATTTCCGGCTCTGCCCTTCTCATACGGGCTTCGGAATATACACTTCTTGTGCCTGTCGTTTCATCCCCTGCCGGCCAGTCTCCTACAGGCTTAAAGTCTATGTCGAAACGCAAAATTTCCTTTTCCAGGAAAAAGAATTCTATGCCGTTTGTCCATAGGCCGTATTTGCAGTTATCCAGTTCTGCCATAAAGTTTTTGAGTTCTTCAAGATCCTTCTGAGCCTGTTCATGGTCACGCATTTTAAAAGAACCCTTTTTGCCGTTTTTAGGTTCTTTCTGACAGAGGACTACTCTGACTATATGTTCCTGTGTATGTTCTTTCTGTGCCTGGAAAATGACGATATCTATATTTTTTCTTTTGCCGTTTACTTTAACGGGAAAATCCGGTTCCATGTCATCTACCGATATGCCGTATTCATGGAATAAGGCTCTTGCAATTCTCTGGCGGACAAGTTCTTTTTCGGATTCTTTTTTTGCCTTTCCCGTGATGTAATCAAGGATCATTCCGTCGCCGATGGATGTTGTGGTTTCGGAAGAAGAGTCTATTTTTTCAAGGTGTTCTGTCAATATGGTCACTCCTGTGTTTCAAGTTTATCGGAGGTAAAATTCTATGTTGATTTGTGAATTTCCTGTAAAAAAAATAAAAAGAATTAGTTATTAAAATGCTGTTGCAAATATTTTAAAAGTTCAGATAATAATTATAACAATTTTCTGTAGGGGAAATATGCATCATAGTAGAATTAATTAAGCGTTTTAGTTTTAATCTTTGACAAATACCTGATAAAGAAACAATATATCAGCTTTTTTATTTAAAAGGTGGCAAAATTATGGATGTTGATGGACCTGTAGAAAAATTAAAGGAAACCAAATTATGGAACTATCTCAAATCGATTGATGAAGATTACAGTAAAAGAGCTGTACAATTTGTTGAAAATATATCTCCCATATTAAATACAATAAAAATATATTTCCCTTATTATACAAGACATGATGCTCATCATGGCTACAGAGTAATTCTAAGAATGGAGCAAATAATAAACCCGGAATGTATTGAAGCAAATAGCCCTATATGCTTTTCCAGGAAAGAAACTTTTCTGTTAATATGTTCTGCCTATGCTCATGATTTAGGGATGACAATTTTTCTTGGTGAAGAAGATCAATTATTGACTGAATTAGGAATAAATAAGGAAGAATCATGGGAAATAAATAAAAATTTACAAAAACATTTACGTGTTAATCACTCTCAGAGGGGTGGAAGATACATCAATGACAATAAAGACTCTTTAGGTATTCCAGAAAATTTAATAAGTTTTTTGCATAATTTAATGAAATCTCATAATTTATCAATTCATAAACTTGAAGCGGAACTTGGAGAAAGAGTAGCTGTCGATGAAAGAGAAATAGACTTAAAACAGTTGGCATGTATCTTGTGTATTGCTGATGCTATAGAATTTAGTGATACAAGAGTAATAGATGGGGTTCTCACTAAAATTAAGAATGACAGTAGTGAGGAAGCTCTGGTTTCATATAGAGAGAATATGAAACACATATGTATTGGAGATAATGTAGCTATAGGAGATGATGGTAAAGTAATTTTTTCCGGTTCTTTCAACGAACCGGAAATTTTGAATCTGGCTCATACAACTATTGATACAATAGAAAACTGGGTTCAACAGTATTGTGATATTGACTACAGGAGCAGTAAAAAACGCTTAAGATTAAGGCCGGATTCTTTTATACGTACTTTAGACAGCATAGATTTTGATTTTGTAAGATTAGGTGTACGAATGAAAAAAGAAAATGTAATAAATCTTATTTCTTCTAATTCTCTCTGGAAAAATAATGAAGGTATACCTGTTAAGGAACTACTTCAAAATGCTGTAGAAGCATGCAGATACAGAAAACATAATACTCCTGAAAATAGGAATTATAAACCAAAAATAACTGTAACATTTGATCGAAACAATTCAAAAATCACAATAATTGATAATGGCTGTGGAATGGATAGAAATATAATTTTAAATAATTTTCTGACAGTAGGTAATAGTAGAGCATTTGAACCCACATATGCATCTCACGGATATAATTCCCTTGCCAGGTTTGGCATAGGCTTCTGGTCAGTTTTCACTATCGCTTCAAAAGTTTATATAGAAAGTGCACCTTTTGAATTATTGGGCTATGATAAACAGGTAGATGAAGCTATAGATGGGTGTAAATTTGAGATTTCTATTAATGTTTTAAAGGATTATACTGTATTTCAACCTTTAAAGCGACCGGCCGGAACTAAAATTGAATTGTTTCTAAAGAAAGGAATATCTCTTGATAATGCTATCGTAAAGTTTAAGAATGAAATACTATGTAATGAAATACCTGTTGAAGTAATTGATCCTGATAATAATAAATATTATTTGCCAGATAATCCTGTATTGCTTAAATATAGTGATATATTTAGAGCTAAAACTCTTTTGGCAAAAGAAAACCAAATAGAACTATTTGCGTGGTCTAATAAAGCTGATGAAATAGATTTCGCTATGAATGTTGCTTATAGAAAACAGGATAATGGAAAGACAACTTTTTTTCTTAAAGATAGTAACAATTCAATTCAGGCAATTAAAGATATAATGCTCAACCCAAAGATAGGTATTTGTGGATTTAATATTAACAGTTCATTTTATTATAACTCCATATGTTTTGATATTCATAGAGTAGGCTATTTCACTGTAAATAGCAATAACCCAAAGGGGTTTATATTTGATATTAGCCGTAATACTTTGCTCTATTCTAAAGAGAAAACTAAATTAGAGCTAAAAATATTGAACTTTATTCATAATGGTTATAGAGAATTTTTAAAAACTAATAATTCTTTTACTCCAGAAGAGATATATAATTTAAATATTCAATCACGTATACATGGCGGAAATGGATATGACAGTTATACAAAAGATAGTTTTTCTATTATCGTTGACAATTTTCCGGATCTCTATTGTATTAAATTATATAAGATAGAAAAAAATAAAGAAATAAGTAAAACAGAAGTAATTTATGTAGATTTTAAAAATATATTAACCATATCAGGAACTATATGGACGTGTCAACATATTTTAAGTAAAAGTTATATTGACCCCTTATTATTTACTGAGGCTGTATATAATTACATAAGAGAAAGTGGTATTAATATGGGTAATAATTATTTATTAGAGCCATATAAAGAAGGTTCTATATTATTTGATAATGCAGAAAAAAGTGAAGTAGTAGTAATAAATGGAACTTTAAAACCGCATAATACTATATTAGAATTAAAATTAATAAAAATTCCTATAAATTCTATAATATCAAATACCAATCACAAGTGGATAATAGCAAAAATAGACGGTAAATGGTCGGGAACAATATACGAGAAGAAAATTACAGTTCATAATATAAAAACTTCTAATAGAAAAACGAGAAATTTTGTTTTTATGGGAAGAAACAGATTAGTTATATTAAAGGATAGTGTTCTTGCTAATGATATAAAAACTATGTATTCTGAAGGTAAGATTTATAGTCTATCTGAACTTATATACTTTTTAGAACAGGCTGAACACGGAAATATAGATGACAGTATAAAAAAATATCTGGATTGAAATCTATGACACTCTCCCTTCATTCCATATATAAAAGTAAAGCTTCCTTTGCTTTAAGAGCTGTTTCTAATAAATCTACTCCTTTAAGTTCAATATAACCTTTATCTAAAAAGTATTTTTTTAAATTTAAATTTTTATATAACTGCTGTAAAATTTGAGTTTTTTCTTTATCTCCTAATTGAATGTTTGAATTTTTTTTATTTTTAACTCTATCTTTCCAATATTCAGAAGCTTTATCATTAACTTCAATTTCCTCTTTAAGCTCTTCAAATTTCAATTCACTATCAATAACTTTAGGAATGAAAAGACATAACATTACCCTTTTTTCCTTTTCTATATTTCCTATCTGTTCAATACATAAATTTATTTGAGATAAAGCTTTATCAAAATTTCCACATTTCGCCTCTAATATACCAAGATTATAATTAGGTAGGGATAATTGTTCAGCTTCTCTATATTCATTAATGGCTTTTTGAAATAAATCTCTGGCTTTATCCAGATTTCCTTCTGACATAAATAAATATCCAAGATTATTATTTATTACAGGAGACAAATTGTTATCATTATTATATTTATATACCAGTTGTGCATGGAATATAGCTTCTTTACAATTTCTTTTTTCAGTATACTCTTGAGTCATCCTCATAGTATGTTGATCTATTATAAAATGTTTCAAACTTTCATTTCCTGTATTTTCTACTTTTTTTATCAATCGCTCATATGGAATTACCACAAAATCATTTTTCTGTATCAGGAATGTTCCTCCAATCTCAGCAGCTCTTTCTTCAAAAATTCTAGTTGTATGTAAATCTATTGTTATATTATTATCTGAATAATCAATAGGTTCTTTGTAACAGAAATATCTGGTTAGCTCTATATCAGGTATAGTGAGAAATATTTTTATAGCAGGTATTGAATTTTTATATCTATAATTCAACATCAGAAAATACAGATCTGCTAAAATAGATGAGCTTCCTGAAAATATATCTTCCTTAGAATTAATATCCGATATTTTACTGATAAAATTATTAATATCAATATTTGGCAAAGCAAGTATTGGCGTTTGATTAGATTCATTTGGTAAATATACACGGTTAAAAGTAAATTTTACTACTCTAAACCATTTTTCTTCCAAGGAAGTTTCTGAGAAACTTAATTCAATATCCTGTCCACGAGCGAAATACTTGGTATAAATTTTATCAAACTCATCTCCAGCAAAAGTTATTATCTCATCTTTAATTTTAAAAAGTTCTTCTTTAATAAAGTAATCTAATTCTTTTCTAAGTTCATCTTTAATCCAATTTTCTTGCCCGTTCAAGAAATATTCTATCTGCCACAGTTGTTCAAAAGAAGCATTACCTTCACAGGAACATATAAGAGCCATACTTTTTAATTGTTCTTTTTTTAAATTTTTTATTTTTATCAATATCGGACGTTTATATATATCCTGTGTGGCTTCAAGTTCTTTACGGACATCTTCCAGAATACCTATATCAAGTTTCATTTTCAAGGCTTTTTTAGTCTGAACTCTTTCAAAAAGTTTATGACAGATTAGCTGGATTTCATAAGGCTTCCCTGCTGATAATTTATGGATTTCTTTTATATCAAAAAAAGTTTCCCAATCAATTAGATCGATAAAATTAATTCTCAGTTTTTCAAGAGGCTTTATTATACATTCTTCTGTTTCTTTTTCATCCTTAAATTGCGTAACATTAATTTTTTTAAACTGGCGAATAATAGGTGAAAAAACTTCGTCCATTACAGGAAAGAGTTCGTTAGTACCGGTAAAAACCATCATATAACCAGGAAGATTCATAAAGATATTTCGTAATTTTTGTAAAATCTCCCTACTTTTTGCAAGAACATTACATTCATCAAAAAGTAATATTATTGGTCTTTTTAATTCTTCAGTAAATTTAATTAAATCTTTTTTATAATTATGATCGGATAATTTTTTATTAGTATTCCCGCTATTCATAGCCATAGCATATTCAAGGGGAAATGAAAAAGTACAGAAGGTTTTCTTTTCCGGAATGTTATATGTATTTATAATACTGAAATAAGTTTCATAAGTTTTGCCTTCCATACCTTCAAAAGCACCAAAGTCACATACTGAACAGAATATAGAATCGAATAGTTTATAGAAAAAAGCCATATGGGTTTCTACATCACTTTCATCAAGATCTATTCGTACAGTACAAAACTCTCTCTTTTTAGCTTCAATCTCACATATATTCAAAAGACTTGTTTTTCCTGAAGCTCTTGCGCCGATTAAAGCAATATTAATAGGTTTTGGAGCTGTTCTGGCATGATCAAGATAATATCTGATGTTCTCTAACTCTTCTTTCCTTCCAGCAAAAAGGGCTTGATCAGACACAGGATTTGCAAAATCATACGGATTGTGAAATTTGCTGAGATCCATTTACATCACTCCCAACAGTTCTTCAAATTCTTTTTTTGCATTTTTGAATTTTTCATCTATATTTTTATTTTTAAGCCATCTTTCAATCTTATATCCGCTTCCTATATTATGAGAGATAGAAGTGTACTCCTGTAGAGTTTTAAAATAAATATCTATATTTTCTTTATATTCTAAATTCTTAAACCAGATTTTTGTAAAGACACATTCCCAGATCTCTAAATTTACGATAGGTTCTATTTCTTTACAGAGATTATAAGCTTTTTCAGCTTCTTCTTTAAGCTTAAATAGTTGCTCCCTATTATCCAGGCACAAAGGTTCATTATGTATTTTTTCATAAATCTCCACGTCTTCTTTATATATACTCTTATGATGTAGACTTGTTTCTAAAAAACACTTAATATCCTCTAAAGCTTCTACGGCTGAAACATACCTCTTTTCTGTATCAGGATGTGTTGATTTTTCTAAAAATTTCGTAAATCTCGGATATGTTTCCTTATCAATCCCTTCCCAGTTCATACCTTTATTTTTATCTCTAATACCGTTAAAATCGAAAGGGGAACGATTAAAAACAGCGTCAAAAATACTTGCAGCCAGTGAAAATATGTCGTCAGAAAGATTTACTGTAAGACAAGAATCTACATTTGATGAACAATACATAGTTGTACGCCCCAAAATTTTAGTGCCTGCTTTGCTACATAGATCATAATCAGTAAGGGTAATTTTTTCATTATTGACAATTATATTTTTAGGAGTAACATCACCATGAACAAGATTTACTTTATGTAATTCAGACAGACCTTCGCAAAGATTTTTTATCCATCTTAAAAGGAAGTCTTCTTGAAGATTATCATCCATATCATCAAGATACAAAGGCAAAAGAACTTTCCATTCACTCAGAGGTTCACCTTCAATCCAGTTAAGTAGTGCTGTAATTTCATTCTTCTTCCAATCGGTTCTCACCTGGTAGACAGTTGCAAGATAATTAACCCCTGTATATGGCCGAACTATTGAATAAGCTTCTATAGCCTGTTTTGCGACAGCTTCATTTGTTATAACTTTTGCAACATAATAACCTTCTTTTTCTTTACTTATATCATGAGGATCTAATTGAACTACTTTAAAAGTATATCCGACACCTCCACTACCAAGCCTGTTAACTATACGATAATATTCTCCGTTTAACTCTTTGATTATATCTTTATCCCAGTATTCTACATTTATAGATGAATTTTCCGGTAATGGTTTTTCATATAATTTCTTAAATTCTTCAAGTATATTTTCAATAGAAGGTCTTTTAGAAGGATCACTATTTAGACCGAAAGATAAAATATTAAGAACTTTTTTAACAGTAGGTTCTTCTTCTTTCTCTTTAAAGATTATTTTAATGGAGGCACAGAGAGAATATATATCGGAAGATTTTGTACAGGCCATAATACCTCTCGGCAGAACTTCAGGTGCTATAAAATCTCCAATATCTTTATATTCCGGTGCAATTAGTCCAGAAATAGTAGTGTTATCTGTAATTTTTGCACATTGAAATTGTGTAAAAAGAGGCTTATTATTTGCTCTAACTTTTATAGTCTCAGGAGTGAGGTTTCTATGTAGAACAGGTTCATCCTGGTTTTCATGGAAATCTTTAAGTGCTTTGAAACAATAATGTGCTGTATAAATTCTCTCTTCTATACTCCATGAAGTATCTTTAGCACGAATCGCTAGAGAAGGAGATTCATGATCTATATAAGAAAAAAAATAAAGTTCTCCCGGGTAATTCTTTGCTTCCTGAAAACCATCCATATTACGAGGTATATAATCTGACTTTTGAAGTTTATGAAATACTTTAAATTCTCTTTCTGCACAGGAGAAAGCACCTTTGTCATTAATAGCAGTTAGATCGTAAAGAGCTAAAATAACTTTTTCTCTTCCAGGTGTACGCAGTCCTTTGAATACACGTCGAAATTTATCTTCTTTTGATGAAATTAACTCCAGATTAATAAAATTTTGAAAATTTCTTATTTTTGAAGATAATACTATATTAGATCCTGGAATTAAATTATCACAAAGGCATCTAATTTCATCTACCGTCAAGGATATAGAATTATTTAATTCAAGCATGTCTTTCCATTCAGATACTCCAAATAATTCAATCCCTTCTATTTTTTTACCATTAAAATTTTCTTTTTGACCTTTTGTCAGAAGAAATTTACCTGCTATAAAACCAACATCCTTTCCACATCTGACTTTCCTTATTTTGCCAGCAACTATTTTAGCTTTTTTCTGCAGTTTTATGGCTTCATTTCTTATAGTTTCTATATTTCCTTTATCACTCAGATAGATACTATCCCAATGTTTAATCTCTATAACATGAACACCTTTATCACCAAGTAGCAACATGTCAATTTCAAGGGGTAATCTGTTAGATATATCAGGAGAAATAGAAAAATTTGTAACTACCACCCAGTTACCGCAGTCTTTATTATTTTTCAACTGACTCATTATAAATTTGGTAGTATATTCTTCACTATCATTAACAAATTCATCGCAGGGTATATGTTTTAAGAGCCTCTCTAACAAAGTAATACCTCCACCTATTTTTACTGTTTTTAGATTTTTCTAATAGATGACTATTTTAATGTTTTTAGTTTATTAGTGGCAAAATTCTATGTTAATTTGTGAATTTCCTTTAATTGTGATAAAAACTTATTTGTTGATTCTTTTATCTGATATGATAAAGTGACCGCTCCCACCGCTAAATCCTAAGGGATTATAGCGGGGGCTTCTAGAG
>CALARM010001085.1 GCA_937888925.1 uncultured Synergistia bacterium
GTATAAAAATCACCATGCGTAAAAAATACTCCCTGAAGAAAAACATCATTTGCACCTGTATAAAGACTGGGATTATATTTAAAGGTATCCCAGCTTATTTGCTCTATCCAGTCGGAACATTCAGAAGGCATATGTTTAAACCAGTATGCAACATCATCAGGAATCGGTTTTAAACCTGCATCTACGAGTTTATCATTAGCACCTCCCTGCAGGATCTGCCTGCCACTGATACCTGGGAATCCTACAAGAGCCTTGGAAATATTACTGTTGTTGTACCATGCTATAGCCGTAGCTGCATCCACATCCTGAAGTCCTAACATATTAAATACTTCAGCAACTTTCATGATATCCTCAGGTGCTTTCTGATACCACTCGTCCACCATACCGGTCCACATCCAGCTCATAGGTACATGTCCTACACTTATATCACCATCTGTAAATACGGCAACACCAAGTGAATTTTTTCTGTTTACAGTATACTCGCAGACTCCACCTATATTTAAAGCCATCCCTCTCGTATTAGGATCAGGGGTATTTGGATCTACATAACCGGCAACATATATATTTCCATAGGAACTATTAAGTATGGTGCCATCTATTTTCAGTATACCATTTACAAATAAACTGGCATTGTTAAGCAAATGAATGTTTCCGTCCATAGTCCCCAGCGCCGTATCATGGGCTACATAAAGACTGCCATTTACAAAGGTATTATGATCTACAGTTAAACGACCTTCATGATAATATGTCCAGCTGTCTCCTATATCAGGGTCTACATTGAATGAAGGACGGCATATACTGTTAGGATCCAGTCCTGAAGATTCCGTGGGATAAGCTACAGGCGTATAATCTGCAACAGGATCTCCGTCTGTTACATTCGGATCACCAATATCCCAATCTACAAGTCCAATTGTATCTGTCTGATTCGGCTCAAGAAATCTCTGATCTATTGTCACGCCTGACGAAGGGGCAGGTATGTTTCCGTTGGTGCAGAGAAGACTTCCGTTCAGAATACTATATCTATTCAGATCGTCATAAGTAATGCCTCCATGAGAATAAAGGCTGCCTGAACCGGGGCTCAGAGTATTAATATTTTCAATACCTGTTACCAGAATTTTATCATTAACTAAAGATATTGAGCCATCGACGCCTGAACCGAAATATGTGTGTTTAACGGTAACTTTAACTGTTCTCTTAAAACCGTTATATTCACCCTGTCCTATAATCAGGGCTGTTTCTCCGTAAATATCAGTACTCGTAAGAGAAGGGTAAAAAAAAGGGCCTCCTATTACAGTTCCTTTTTGCGGATTATTGAGATTATCGACATAAGCGACTCTACATTTTCCCTTGAGTTCGTTCATACCGGTTATATCTCTGGTAACAAAGGACATTGAAGACGGAGGGCCTGGCATATACCCGGGTCCCCACGCAGTAACAGAAGCCCAGTTAGTTTCAAGCTCATATATGCCGTACATACAGGCAGAATTTGCAAGGTTAAGAGCCTGAAATCTGGAATTGATATTTCCCATAGTTCTTATACTTCCTGTACTCAGAGTAACTATAGATAAAGAAATAATCAGCAAAATCACCATTACACACAGCACGGTAAAAAGGACTATACCCTGCTTGCTAAAATATTTCATTAAAGCTCACCTCTGATTTACTGGAAATTGTAATTAATTTTCATTTATATGTAAAATTACCTGTCATTTTTAAACGCAATCTATATAAATTCTAGTCTATAAACTTCAGATAGTCAAGATTTTTTTATTCAACTGATTTTTAATAAAATATATGTTAAACATGATAATAATTTGATATAATAAATTGCAGTATTAGCAGTGCAAAAAAATAGAAGGATGACCGATAATTAAATGATTATTAAATTTAAAAAAGGTTTATCTTTAATAGAAATTCTAATTGCAATGATAATCCTCCTCTCAGGTGTGATTGTAACATTCGGTGTTATAGCCCAGGGACTTATGATGATAAAAAAGGGGGAAAATATTACTATAGCTTCAAATCTTGCCATGGCCCAGTTTGAAGTTTACAAAGAAAACTTTCATATGATTCCTTTTTACCCCGGTATACCGGATACAGACAACAATAACTATTATTACCCTGACAGGGAAAATGATACAGATCCGAATCAGGCAGGTAAATTTGTCCATCATGAAGCAGACACATCGGATCTTCCGGGAGGAGACGGTGCCTATTACGGTGCAAAGGGAGACAGTGCAAATTTTTACAGCAGAGCCAATCCTAACGGAGACATTACGACTCCTCCTTATTATGATCTCAATCAGGACGGATTTCCAAATGATATAATTGAGCCATTTAAACCTGTAAAAATAAAAAATGTAATATTTACATCTGTTGTTGAAGTAAAATTATGGGATAATGGTTATAATATAAATAAAATCAAACATTTAGTCGTTACCGTATACTGGAAAGAAAGAGATGCCGTGGGTATGACCTCAGGTTTAAAACATGTTTCCTTTGAAGGGTTTATTACAAGAACAAAACCGGATCCCTGGTAATATCAATTATTTGCAGGCTTTACGTCAGTAGTCAGAACAGTCTGTTCATAAAGGTCTTTACCTGTTGCATCCGTTCCCAGTTTAACTCTGGCATCGACTGTAATGTGTACTACCGGTATACCTACATTAACAAGAGAAGGATTATATAAATCAAATTCTATACTATAAATCTCTTTTGCTATTTTTCTGTCATCTGTAATAGAACCTGAGGACACACTGTAGGCAGGAGGGCAACTGAGAGGATACGATGGTTTAAGGAAATATTCGAGTTTATCCTTTGGAACTGCTTCAGGATATAAAGAATTTGCCGGGTGACCTGTAACCTGAATTACCCTTCTATAAACCTCTTTTGTTCCCATTTTTTTGAAATAAACTACATATCTGTTCCACTCTAATTTACCATATTTCATATTTGTAGTACCTGATGCATCATCATTATTTCTGGAGGTAGGAAAACAGATTGCATCCCATATTTCATT
>CALARM010001086.1 GCA_937888925.1 uncultured Synergistia bacterium
CGTCACCTGTATTATTATAATCAAGCAATATTATATGACCTGACTGTTCTCCTCCCAGAATTCCACCATGTTTAATCATTGCTTCCAGAACGTATCTATCTCCAACATTTGTTCGCAACATTTGAATGGATTTTTTCTTCAATGCACGTTCAAAACCAAGATTACTCATAACCGTAGATATGACGAGATTATTTTTAAGCATTCCTTTATCTTTCAGATAGGAAGCGATAATAAACATCATCCTGTCTCCGTCTATAATACGGCCATTCCTGTCTACCGAAATAACTCTGTCTGCATCCCCATCGAAGGCAAACCCTGTATCTGCCCCTTCAGAAACAACTCTTTCAGAAAGGCTCTCTACACAGGTAGAACCGCATTTATCATTTATATTAACTCCGTCGGGAGAAATATTCATTTCTATTACATCTGCGCCGAGTTCTTTTAATATTGCCGGGGCAATAATAAAAGAAGCTCCATTGGCACAATCAATTACTATTTTCAGACCTTTTAAGAGATTACCGTCATCTAAATTGAAAATATTCTTTTTAACAGAAGAAAGATAAATATGGAGTATACCTTCTTCCAGAACTCTACCAAGGTCTTTTCCTTCAGGAGAAGGTATTTCTTCAATTTTTTCCAGTAAAGCTTCTATTTCATCTTCTTCCCTGTCTTCAAGTTTAAAACCACAGGAACTGAAAAATTTTATGCCATTATCAGGAAAAGGATTATGAGATGCAGAAATCATTACTCCTCCGGAGGCAGCCGTTCTGGAAGTCAAAAAAGAAACAACAGGTGTTGGCACTACTCCCAGTTTAACAGCAGATACACCGACTGAACAGAGACCTGACACAATAGCATGTTCAAGCATATCTGACGATATCCTCGTATCCTTCCCTATAATAAAATAAGGAGAACCGTCTTTTTTCTTTTTCGACAGAATATAACCGCAAACCCTGGCAAGATTAAAAGCCAGAGCAGGAGTTAAATCTTTATTTGCAATACCTCTGACACCATCTGTGCCGAACAATTTACCCATTCAAAAACTCCTCTTTTCAATTTGGTTTAGTTACAGGTGTTTTTACGGAATCAACTTTCTTATCGATTCTAATTACTATCTGAACTGTATTGTTTATAATATTAATTCCTTTTACAGGAACAATCCACACCTTTGCAGCAAAATCGTCTGTCTTTTTATCAATATCTACGGGAGAAGTACGTACACTCTGAACTGACCTGCCTTCCTCTGAAGTAATTTCAATTGTAGCAGTGGCATGTCTGAGAGAAATCTCTTTAATTACATAACCTTCCGGTAAAGTTCCTGTAATAGATGGTATTATAGGTACAGTTCTATAAATCCTGTCAGGAATAATCTCTATCCGCACTTCAACCTCTGAAGGCTTGACAGTCAGGCCGGATATAATCTTACCCTGTCTATCAGTAACCAGAGGAGTTTCCATTTTTTTCAGACTTAAATCTGCATTGGAAATATCAGGTTTTACTATTACCTTATTGACACCGGCCATAACCTCTTCAGGCCCCTTTACCTTTACACTTTCCGGAAGGATTTTCACATCTTCTCCTGATACAATATATCCGCTTTTAGGCTTTCCTTCAAATTCCAGATTTATCTCTAAAGTTTTCTCTATTACTTTATCAATTTTTATATCTACTGCCTGTGGTTCTATAGATACTACTTCTACCAGGCTCGATGCCTGAACAAGAACCCTGTAAGTACCTGTGGATTTATTACTTAAATCTACAGATGCACGGACACCTCCTGCTTTCATATCAGAAATAATATCTTTATTACCTCTCACCTTGACAAATACATCATCCTGCATTTCCACAACAGTTAAATCAGAAGAAAGTCCTTTGACTTCAATAGGAACGACAAAAGAAGTAACCGCCAGATTTTCCTGAAAAGGCGTATCTTTATAATAAACATAGACCCACAAAAAAATAGCAAAAACAAGTGAGAGGATCTTCAAATTTATATCTTTTTTTAAAAAATTAGTCATACCCATATTATTTATTACAAACAGGATAACATTTTTTACGACGGTCAAATTCACTTTTACCGGAATTGGTGAGAGATGAAAGGTGAAAGAAAAAAATTACCTTTCTTCTGAAAATGTAATTTTCATTCTCCTTTGTGACAATTATTTGCCATGAATGTTTCTATATTTTTCACTTTTCACTTTTCACTAAATACTCAATCCTGTTTTATATTTAAAATTTCTCCTGGAATACCCATATTTTTCTGGTATTCATCGTCATTTACTAAATTATCTGTCTCTTTCGGTTCTTCCTGCGGTTCCTCCAGATGTGGTAAAGGAACAGTAATAAACTCTTCGCTGTAATCTCTTTCTTCTGCTACCATGGTATCTTCTATATGCTCGGCTTCTACAAATTCCTCAACTATTTCAATTTTATCAATATTATCCACAACAGTAGCAGCTGTATCCTCTTCATATATTTTCATATCTTTTTCTTCTTTTCCGGGGATGAACTTACCTTTCAGAAGAGAAGTCCTTGCTATTTTAGCTTTCAAATCCTTTATAGTTTCTGTTTCTACAGTAAACTTCTTTATTACAGGGAAGAAAAGGAATCTTTTTTCAATTCTTTTCTTTGGATTACAGAGTGCACGAAGGTGATGTGACAGAGCCTTCATGCTCATATTATATTTGAGACGACCATTTGTACAGACCGATACGCTTCCTGTTTCTTCCGATACTACTATGGCAATGGCATCAGTATGTTCCGTAATGCCAATAGCTGCCCTGTGTCTTGTACCAAGATCTTTGTCTATTTCTGCATTTTCCGTCAGGGGAAGATAACATGCCGCAGAATATATCCTGTTCTCTTTTATGATAACAGCTCCGTCATGGAGAGGAGAGTTATGGAAAAAAATAGTTTGAATCAATCTTGAACTGATAGAGGCATTCAACTGGGTGCCTGTTTCCATAAATTCCTCAAGGCCTATGTCTCTTTCTATTACAACAATAGCCCCTACTTTCTTTCTGGACATATGAAAACATGCATCTACAATCTCATCTACCATACATGAAATCTCTTCTTCCCCGCTGGTTAACATGCCTAAAATTCCGCCTTTACCTATCTGTCCCAGAGCTCTTCTCAACTCGGGTTGAAATACTATAGGAATTGCAACGAATATCATGACTATAACCTTATCTAACATCCAGTAAAGGGTTCTCATAACAAAGAGATTGCACATCCAGAGAGAAACAAGAAGGACTCCTACCCCCTGAAGGATCTGTATTGCCCTGGTACCTCTTATAAGTAATAAGAGTTGATATATAAAAAAGGCAATTATAAATATTTCCAGTATATCTTTATAGGTAATCCTGGGAAAAGGAATTTCCAAGAAATTCACTCACTTCCGTAAAATACAATTTAGTCCTACCAATTTTATTATATTCTCTAATGTTTATATAGTCAATTCCTGATTGCAATTTTTATACCAGGATTTACAGGATTTTGAAGATGATGGGATTATAAAAGTCATTTTCACAGCATATAAATCAGTTTTTATGTAATATTAATTTGTTTTTTTCCTGCAAAAATAATATAATGGCCATTTTCCTTTTTCACACTGACAGGAGGAAGATTATTTAAATCTATTTCCTGAAAAAATAACACATAAAAATGAGCTTTAATATAATGTAATATATCCATGGCCTTTCCACTTTTATGAAAAGAACAGTATTTATCTCTAAAATTCATTAACATGTAATTACATTTAGGACAATCTTTATTTACTTCACATGCAGAACAATCAGCTCTTTCATCCAGATTTATTAAATAAAAGGGACAGAGATTACCGCAGACACTTGATAATATCTTTTCTTTTGCAGGACATGGGGCACGAAGGAGGCTACAGGCACTATAAGGAAGGCACCAGTGATTGTGAGAACTTTCTATTAACCGGTCGAATAATAATTCAGGTTTAACAAACTCTATACAGGATTTACCGGGAAGAAAATCGGATGTCTCATTATCAGGAAATTTAATTATATGTTCTGGCAACATATTTTTATACATAAAATTATCTATTTTATAATAACCATTTTCTTCTTCCAGCAGGTAAGATTTATAAAAATAGTTACACAACCGGGCCAGATTAACCTTTTTATTTCTATTTAATATTATAAATACAGTTCCTGAAGGGCAGGAAATCTCTTCTTTAAATTCAATATCTCCGATTAAATCAATAATTGCCGAAGGAATATCAAAATTAATATATCTTTTTACCATAGTGGTTAAACATAAAAGAACTCTGACCAGTGTTCCTGTTATATAGGAATTAATATTATATGAACCTGGTACCATGGGAATGGCTCTTGCATCATAAGAATGCCTGGTAAGAAGGAAGATATCTATGTCATTCTGGACCCGTTTAATGTCGAACTTTTCATGTTCTGTTGAGAGTTCTGTTCCGTCGAATATGTTCAGTATATTATGATAATAGCCCTTTACAGGAAGGGTTTTTATAAAATCCAGTAACTTCTGTCCCTTTTCCGGAGTATCTCCCGGAAGGCCCAGTATGGCACTTACACTTGAATTAATGTTATGAGACGATGCAAGCTCAACTGCTTCCTTTACTTTTTCCCCGTGAGAAGATGCTTTAAAAGGATCTGTCTTTTTAATATTTATGAGTATTTCAGGATCTATTGCTTCCAATCCGAAATTAATCATTCTTATTCCACCATCAAAAGCAATCTCATAAAAATCTTTATCTTTAATAGTATCTGCTCTTGTATCTATCCAGAAAGTGACATTTTCAGGGCGAAACTCTGACAGTGATTTTAATATCCTTTTACATCGCTTCATATCGGAAGTGAAATTATTATCACGGAAACTTATTCTTACTGTCTCACCTGTTCTTTTATAATAATTACATATAAATAACAATTCTTCCATAACCTGATCTTCCGGGAAATAACGGACAGTATGACGTCCTAAAAAAGCAAAATTACAGTATGTGCACTGATAATTACAACCCCGGCTCGTAGCCACTCCGATAAGAGGAATTTCAGATACAGGAATAGTACCTTTTATATATGGTGATGGTATTCCTTCCAGTTCATTATGACGTGATTTTTTATATATCTTCCTCAGACCTGTATAATAATAATCTTTATCGTCACGAAGTACCAGCCCATGAATATTCTTTAATTCGGAACGCTTAAAACCTTTATCATATATTTCTCTAAACGTTTCTTCTCCTTCACTTATAACACATACGTCTATAGCATTACAGTCATTTAAAATTCGAGTGGCTGACGCGGTTGCAGAAGGGCCGCCGCATAAAATCTGCAGATCAGGTCTGAAGGTTTTTATGAGAGAGGCAATATGCCGGACTGCGGTGTAATTTGTATTATAAACAGTAAAACCGACTCCATACCGTACTTTGTCACATATATCCTTTGCCGTATCGATCCAGGTTACATTATTATCACAGAGATAAGTATCTGTTTCGCCTGAAGTATAATTTCCGAAAGCCTGAATATAACCTGCTCCGAGATGATAGGCACAACCTGTATAGAGTCCCATGTTTATTCCGGGATAGACAAATAAAAAATCAATCATATAAATTATTTAGATAAACTACTTCTACCTAATTTTCATCTAAAGCCTTATTCTACGCCGTTAAAAAAGAAAATTCCTATACCCTTAAATTAACTTTTATAATAATTCTGAAGAATCTGTTCCGTAGCGGGATGTTTCGGCAGTTCTCCCAGTTTATCTTTTATATAATTCCTGGCAAAAAGGCCGGTAAATTTTGACCCTACAGCAAATCCTATGGCAGCACTTCCAACTGCTCCTGAAATTACTCCTGTCACAGCACCGACAGTTCCTCCTATTACTTTTGCCGCTGTTTCACTGGATGTAACATTTTTTACAAGTTCATAAACTTTGCCGGGAGTAATACTTATGAATCCCTCCATTTTAACAAATTCCTTTACTGCATCTCTGTGGTATTTGTCTGAAAGCTCTTTATTGAACTGCTCAAGTGTATTGGTTCCTGCTTTAGTTCCCACTTTTGCACCTACTACAAGTCCTATGGGGATACATCCCACAGCACCTGCTATGCCTCCCAGTATTTTCCCTGCAATTCTGCTGCTTTGAATCAGACATTCTTTAATAATCTTTCCGAAATTCGAACTTTCTACGGATTCAGGAGGTTTAATAGTTACATCAGGTAAATTATTATCTTTATAATCAGGAGGTGGAGGGCCCAGTTCCCTGTTACATTTTACTTCAGAACCATCTTCCGGTACATCAGGAACAGGATCAAACCTTTCTTCCGCTTCGCCGTTACAGCTTAAGATACGCATAAATGCCATCTTACCGCCCTCAAGAAGGCCAAATTTTTCTATAGCTTCCCTTCCGTATTGAGAACAGGAAGGAGTATGCTTGCATGCTCCTCCAACTCCTCCAAGATAGGGTGATACATATTCTTTATAGTTCTGAATAACTGCTTTACCTAATTTTTGTGTTACACTTAATTTTTCTACCGGACCTTCTGAAGACAGGTCTTTTGCAAAAGAAGTTGCTACATCCTTTGACTGAAAGATATAATCAATTAATTTCATCCATGACGTATCCCTGGCAAAGGCCAGTTCTTCGTAAGAATCATGTATCTCTTTTTTAGGTTTTTTCCAGGGCAAAAATATATTAAAACCTGTTCCGTTCTTAAGAAGTTTTTTACGTTCCCCTATATGATGTGCTATGACTGCATCAGAAAGTTTTTCCTTCAGTTCCTTTGCTCTTTCCTTTACGGATTCGGAAGAGATATTTTTATTGTTAATAATATTATCCAGAAATCCTCTTTCATCTCTGAAATTAAAAGCCAGTTTCATAGTGTCTCCAGGTTCCATAGAAGAGGTTTTTAACATTTCAGGATAGATTACTTCCGGAGGAATTTTCTCATTAATAATGGCATCAACCAGTTTTCTTGTGGCATCTCCCGCATCTTTCAACTTTTCCAGATCTATTGCCGTCTGAATACCATAGGGAACAGATGCTTTATGGGCTTTCACAACCAGTTCTCCCACTTCTTTTACCGTTATAGTTTTTGCTTTATCCTTTAACCCCCAGAGAAGTAAATCATAGGGATAATCAACTGAATAGACATTTTCCTGAGAAGCCGTCATTACCTGTGCATAATCTTTAATTTCATAGGCCACTTCCATCTGTTCCATAGAACAACTGTCGAAAGAGAGAATATCGACTTTTTTTCCCGTCTCTTTTCCGGTTTTTTCCAGTGCTTCACCGAGTTCTTTTGCAGAAAGAGGAACTGTATCTGTTTTAGCAAAACCTGCGCCATGTTTTTTTACAATAACCATATAGTGTTTTGCAGGGAAATTCTTTATACCCCAGGAAAGAAAATCAGAAAGGGTTTCACTGTTAAGATGAACCTTTTCGCCAAGCTCTCCTACGACAGGAGAATTTATTTTCTCAGGATTACTATCTTTAGTTATATAATAACGCCTTGTATTGGCCTTCTCCATAGCAGGAGCAAATCTTTCTTTAATGGTAGGTTCCAGAGTGGTCTGAACAACAACATTTACATTGTCATCAGAACCAAGATGTTCCATCTTGTTTAAATTGAAATTACTGGAATAAGCAAGTCCGTCTCTACCTTCCTGATATACAAGAACTGTCCAGTCTTTTTCTTCGGAAATTTCTCCACCTGATGAAAAAATATCTTTCGGTTCTATAACCCTGACATCAGGAGTGGTCATAAAACTTCCGGCAAAATTTCCTATTCTGGTATAGGTTTCTAAAGCTTTTAATTTTCCCTGTAATACCATTAGATTTACTCCGTTCTTTATAGAGATGTTCCCTCTCCCTACTCTATGTTCAGGGAGAGGGAATAATTATTACTAACTACCTGCAGCATTTTACAGAGAGTATAACTCTTTTGTGTAACTTTACTATGAAATAAGGCCTACAGAGGCCTACACAAAATCTATTACAGACTCTCTTTACAGCCTTCGGCAGCACAACCGAGAGCAAGACCGGGACCATAATCTTCAGCTTTAACCTGTGAAAAATTAATATCTACTTTATCTTTCCCGAAGAATGCCTCTGCCGGGAAGTCTCCAGCCTGTTTTTTTATCTGTGGCTGTTGACTGCTTACTGGTAACTGACTGTTGATTTGCATAATAAATCTCCTTTCTTAACCTCTAAGGGTTATTTAAATTTTTTTGTGATGAAATATATTCCAGTTTTTCTCCTGTTGACATAGCAGCAAAGGCTTCTGCTTCTTTTTCAAAAGCCTTATGTTCTTTTCTTGTTGCAAGGATTTTAGCAAGTTCTTTGCCCCCTTTTATGGAAAGGCCGGCCAGTATGACGGGCCAGACAACAGAACCGGGCAATAATCCCAGATGGGACAGGCCCATAGCGCCTATAGTGAGTCCCAGACCAATATTGCCTATATTATCAATCATCTTATTTTTATCTACAAGATCGAACTTTTCTTTATGTGAAAGTTCTGCTGTATTCTTAACATTTTTGTAAGTATTCACAGCCCCCCTGACACTCAGGAGAGGGCCAAAATACAGATCACCTGCCGGAATTCCGGCATATCTCAGCAGACCCAATCCCGTAACCAGACCTGCTATTTTAGCTCCCTGTTCACCCATATTAATCAGTACCTCAGGAATACCTGTTTTCTCAGAAACTTTTTTCTTTAACTCTCTATGGTTTTCTTTTAATCCGTCTATGGCCTTTCTGAAGCCGGAACGATTTGCTTTTTCTTCTTCCGCAGCCTGACCGACATATTTAAGGAAAGTTTCTGCATCAGTGTCTCCGGCATATTTTGTTTTCTCTAATTCTTTCACTTTCGAGTCATTGTCATTGACATCTGTATCATAATAAATTGTGAGTCCCGATGAACTCCTCAGATCATTTTCTCCTCTAAAAAATGCACCCAGAGCCCTCCCAGTAATAGAATGTAAAGCGTGCTGACCATACTGAGAGTCAATAACACACTCTTTCAATGCTTTTTGTAATTTTGCCGCCTCATGTTTAACTCTGGCGGAATCAGTATATTTAACAATCTCTTCTGCAAAGGAACCGGCATCTGTAAGATGTTTCTCTTTCACTTTTTTACTGTAATTAACTCTTACACTGGCTTCTATGGCTTTTTTAATAGCTTCCGGTTTAACCCCTTCTGATATGAGAACTTTCTGCAACTCTTTTATAGAATCTACAAGAAGGCCAAATTTTTCCATATCAATAGCAGAAAGGCTTTCCAGATAGAGATTTCCGAGAGGCTGCCTTCTTGCTTCTTCAACAATCAGAGTGGCAAGTTCTTTCCCTGAAATCTCCCGTCCTTCTTCCAGGCCTTTCTGAAGGTCTGAAAGAACTTTAGAAAAAGGCTGGCTTCCTCCTGAAACATGATTTTCCGAAGCAACAACAGTTCCTACACTGTTATTGAGAGGATAAAGAGATTCTATATTGGCACTTCTTGAGGTATTCAGGTCAAGTAAATCTATCTTTTTTCCCGTTTCTTTCACTACATTATCCAGAACTTCGCTTAATTCTTCATTTTTAATGGTTCCGCCGGGCCCTTTTATAACTCCTTCAATATGACCGCCTTCTCCGCTTATAACAACACCATAGTGCTTTGCAGGATATTTCTTCATATTATCAATAAGAAAGGTCTGAAGGGTATTTTTATCAACCATATTTATATCTTTTGAATGTTCTTCAATAATGGGAGAGGTTATATCTTTGGGACTGGTAAGAAAATAATCGGCAAAACGTTTTGCTTCTTTCGGTATCAGGCCGGCCACAAGAGGTATCTTTTCATGAGGATTTTCATTTTTTGTTACATAATAGGTCTTACCGCCGCTAAATTTTTCGAGAGTTTCTGAAAATTTTTCAAGTAAACCTGATGAGCGGTAGTTCATTACCACAACACTGGTATTTTCATCAGATCCGACTTTTTCCAGATCCACAAGAGAAGCAGTACATCTTCTGGTTTCTCCTCCATAACCGGCATTATAGAAAAGTAAGGTCCACTCCTTTTCTTTATTATCCTGAGACAACTCAACCCTGTCTTTATATTCACTGCTGGCTTCTTTAGAGGTCGGGGTCTGATGCCGGTTAATCTTAATATCATTTTTATCTAACGACTGTATTTTCATTATATCTCCTTAATAAAATACCTGTTATGAGATAAGTATATGATATATTTTTTCGGAAGTTATTTCAATAAAAAAATATTAAAAATTTGTTAACATTTTCTATAAAAATCTCATTTTTTCAAAAAAAGTTTCACCTGAAAAAAATTTTAAGTCTTTAAAATGTCTCTATATAAACTTTTCCCGGTAATCTTTATAATCCTGAAAATCCCGGTCAAAAATCCCGGTCAACCTATTGACATTTTGTCCAGTTTGCAGTATTCTATTATGGCAATAAAGCCGAAGTGGTGGAATTGGCAGACACGCTGGATTCAGGATCCAGTGAGCCTTAAG
>CALARM010001087.1 GCA_937888925.1 uncultured Synergistia bacterium
CCTTTATTTAATACGAGAGGTTTTATATCGGCTTCAATCTTATATTCTTCCCGTTGAGACTTCAATTCTTCCGTAACGCGCAAAAAACTTTCCCATGCAGGAAACATGATTAAAAAAAACTGCAATGTCATCTGAAAACCTGAAAATAAAGGCCAGATTCTCAGGAATATGACAAATAAAATGATCAATTTTGTGAGATTCTCTGAAAAAACTGTGAGAGACATAAATACAAAAAGAGCCATAAGGAAAAAAGTTCCGCTATTATAGATAAAATTTGAATGGGTGAAAAGCTGGACAAACTGAACATATTTTTTTTCTGTCTCACGATTTTTCGTGGAAAACCTGTCTATATGTATCTGTTCCGCTCCATAACTCTTCACTTCTTTTATACCGTTCAGGTGTTCACTGGCATCGGACAAACTGTCTTTAAGAAGAGTATTTAATGTTTCTGCAATATTTCCTAGCTTCTTATTTACAGGCCTCAGGAAAAAAAAGAACATTATACCTGCAAGAACAGCACAGAGAGTGCCGTAAGGAGAGATAAAAAAACATATGATTAACTGTACCAGTATAAGAGGAATAGATGTGGAGAACTGAAGTAATGTAGTTGTTCCTATATCTATTAATTTTAATTCATTTGTAAGAGCATTTGCTATATCGGATTTTCTCCTGCTTAATATTGCCTGCCATTTTGCCATAGCGAAAGCTTCATATAGCTGATCACTTAACATTCTCACAAAGCCTGCTTTTATCGAAACAATCGTAACACTTATATATTTCTTTATATATTCCTGAAGCACGGAGGCTATGAGAAAAAGTAAAAGAACAATAATAAGCCCGTATTTTTCATCAGGAAAATAATCCATAAGAGGAATATTAATTCCCGGCATATCAGGCATGACTTTTGTAATATGGAAAAAAGGAATAAGTAACAGTACCGACAGGGATTCAAGGCCTGAATTAAATAAAACTATGAAAAAAAGAAAAAAAATTCTTTTCCCGGAAAATTTATAAAAAGTGGTTAAAAATTTTTTTGTAGAATTTTTCATAATTTTTTAGATAAATTACCCTTCCGTATCAGGCGATACAAGTTTATATCCGACTCCAAACACTGTTAGCAGATATTCAGGCTTCTGAGGGTTCTCTTCAATTTTTTTTCTTATATTTTTTATATGAGCGTCGACAGTTCTGTCATAGCCGTCAAATTCATAGCCCTGAACCTTTTCTATTATTTGAAGACGGCTGTAAACCTGTCCCGGATTCTGACAGAGAAGTTCAAATATCTTGAATTCAATAGGAGTAAGTTCAATCGATCTGCCTTTTTTCTTCACCTCATATTTTTTCAGATCAACTGTAATTTCTCCCAGTTTGATTTCCCTGGAGACATCCTGTACAGGCTGCACTCTTCTCAGGACAGCCTTAACCCTTGCAACTACCTCTTTGGGGCTGAAGGGTTTTGCTATATAATCATCGGCACCTATTTCAAGACCAATTAATTTATCTGTTTCCTCATCTCTGGCAGTAAGCATTATAACAGGAATATTTGTGTCTTTTCTCATCCTTTTTAATACTTCGAAACCATCCAGAACAGGCAACATCAAATCAAGTATTACTATATCAGGCTTATGTGCTTTTACTGATATTAAAGCATCCTGACCGTCATAAGCCGTCAATACGGTAAAATTTTCTTTTGTGAAATAAGCTTTAAGAAGATCTGTAATTTTTTTGTCATCATCAACAATAAGGACAGTATTATTTACCATTTTTCTGGCACCTCCCGTAAGATTTTAATAATGTTCAGATGAGAATTTGTTAGAAAAAGTAGGGATTAAACCCGTCACGCGTCACGCGTTACGATTCCCATATAAATATGCCTTCTATAAAGGTATTACAATACAAAACGTACTACCTTCATTGAGAACACTTTCTACTTTTATAGTTCCTCCATGAAGTTCTATAATTTTACGGACTATGGCAAGGCCAAGACCGAGTCCGCCTGTTTTTCTATCCCTTGATTTATCTACACGGTAAAATCTTTCGAATATATAAGGCAAATCATCAGGAGGTATACCTTTCCCGCTATCCTGTATTGTAATTTTAACAGATTCTATATTATTTTCCAATAGTATTTCCGCCTTAATTTTAATCTCACCGTTCTGAGGAGTATACTTGATAGCATTCACCAGGAGATTGTATATAACCTGATTGAACCTTTCCGGGTCTATAAAGACTTCAGAATGTTTTGTTTGAAAATCAGTTATTATATTTATACCTTTTGCTTTTTTCTGCATATTTAACATGCCTGTAGAAGATTCAATAATCTTATTTATATCTATTTTCTTTTTATTAAGGGTAATTTCTCCCGAGTCTGCAAGGGCAAGCTCTTTTATATCTTTTATTATATTATTCAGATATTCTGTTTCTTCCAGTA
>CALARM010001088.1 GCA_937888925.1 uncultured Synergistia bacterium
AAAAAATAAAACAGGTGATTTATAAATGAAAGTTATAAAAATATCCACTCACGACTCACTAAACTGTAACGGAGATATAAAAAAAATCTGATGACAAAAGAGATACTGGTTAATATAGATAAAATGGAAAACAGGGTTGCCATCCTCGAAGACGGAGAGCTTTCCGAAATACATATTTCCAGAGAAGAAAGGATTGTAGGAAGCATATATAAAGGAAGAGTGACAAATGTCCTGGAGGGAATGCAGGCAGCCTTTGTAGATATAGGTCTGGAAAAAAATGCCTTCCTCTGCCTTGAAGATGCCATATCAAATGTAAGCCATGATGATGAAGATTTACTTGAAGAAGTTAAAGAAATATCTATAAAAGATGTATTGAAACCAAATCAGGAAATACTTGTACAGATAATAAAAGAACCTATAGGCACAAAAGGCCCCAGAGTATCTGCCCATATAACACTACCGGGAAGATTTCTCGTACTGCTCCCTATGGCAAACTATACAGGAGTTTCAAGGAGAATAGAATGCCAGACAGAAAGAGAAAGGGTAAAAAAACTTGTATCAAACATAAAACCTGACAATATGGGAGTTATCATAAGAACTGTTGCCGAAGGCAGAGAAGAAGAAGATTTTAAAAAGGATCTTGATTTCCTTCTGAAATTATGGGATAAAATCAGAGAAAAAAGTAACGAAAGCCTGTCCCCTCTATGTATACACCAGGATCTGAGTCTTGTCTATAAAATCATAAGAGATGTACTTGATAGCAATACAGAGCGCTTTATTATAGACTCCAAGGAAGAATATAAAAAAATAAAAGAATTAGTGGAAGTAACATCACCTAATCTTAAATCTAAAATAAAACTTTACACAGGAAAAAGAGCTCTTTTCGACATCTATGGACTGGAGAAAAAGATAGAAGACGCTACAAAAAGTAAAATATGGCTGGATTCAGGAGGATACATAATAATAGAAAAAACAGAAGCCCTGACAGTCATAGATGTGAATACAGGTAAATTCGTGGGTTCAAAAAGTCTTGAAGATACAATATTGAAAACAAACCTTGAAGCAGTAGAAAAAATAGCCAGAGAAATAAGACTGAGGGATATAGGAGGTATTGTAATAATAGATTTTATAGATATGGAAAACATATCCCACAGAAGTCTTATATTAAAAGAATTAACAGAAGCAGTAAAAAAAGACAGAACTAAAACCAATGTAATAGAAATGACAGGCCTGGGCCTTGTGGAAATTACAAGAAAAAGAATTTCTCAGGATCTGGATAATGTATTAAAAGAACCATGTCCTTATTGCAAGGGAGAAGGTAAAATGCTTTCACCTAAAAGCATAAGTATAAAGGTTGAAAGAGAAATCAGAAGACAAAACCTGGAAAACAGAGGAGATGCCATTAAAGTAGTCGTAAATCCCGAAGTGGGCATGCTCCTTCTTGGCTGGGAAGGAGAAAGAATAGAACAATTACAAAAAGAAGTTGAAAAACAAATATATCTATATATAAATGAAAATCAGCATCTAAAAAAATATCACATTCAATTCGGAACAATAGAAAAAATAGAAGAAGAGTGCCCTGTGCCGAAGGAAGGAGAAGAAATAGAAGTAGAGATTGAAGACACACATCTATTAAACTTCCAGAATGGCATGACATGCGTAAAAGGTCATATAATACAGGTAACAGGGGGAGGAAATTTGAAAGGAAAAAAAGCAAAAGTTAAAATAACCAGGGCATTGCCTTACTTCTCAAAAGCAGTTCTATCTTGACAAGTTTAATGTTAATATGATATTATCATACTTTAAAATATGACCGGAGCGGTCACAGGCAGATTGAGAATTTACGTTCAGTCAATTCTCAAACTTCCATCATTTTTATATAAAAGTTTAGGGATAAAAGAACGGAGGAAATTAAAGTGGAGTACGCTGTCATAGAAACAGGTGGAAAACAATTTAAAGTACATCCCGGAGATGTTCTTAATATAGAGAAACTTGAAAAACAGATAGGTGAAAAAATTACCTTCGATAAAGTACTGCTCTATACAAAAGATAGTGAATCAAAAGTAGGAAGACCTTATGTAGAGAATATTACTGTTCATGCAGAGGTTGTGGAACAACTCAGAGGTAAAAAAGTTATAGTCTTCAGATACAAAGCCAAAAAGAGAATCAGAAGAAAACAGGGACATCGCCAGTATTATACAAGAGTGAAAATAGAGAATATTGCAGCATAAATGTTGCACGTAAATATTTACAGGGATAAAAAGAAACAGATTAGAAGTTACGAAGCAAGTGGGCATTGCGAGTTTGAAGAAAAAGGAAAAGACATAGTCTGTTCAGGTGCTTCCACTTTGCTTCAGGTTTCTATTCTCGGAATGAATAAATACTGTAATATAGGACCGGAAGTTAACATTTCAGAAGGGAATTTACTCTGTATTATTCCCGAATCAAAAGATACTCTCATAGAAAGAGATGTTCAGACCATACTGGAAACAATGGTTATAGGCCTGATGGAAATAGAAAGACAATATCCTGAGTATCTTAAAGTGATACAGCTCTAGATGAGGAGAGAATTATGTTGTCTCAAAGATTTCTGGAAGAGCTTCTAATTTTAACAGTGAAAAGGGTGGTTAATGTGTCAGAAAAAAATTCATCTGTAGAAATACAGGAAGAAGAAAGTAAACATATCAAAGAAAACGAAGAAGATGAATTTTCCTTAAGTACAATGTTTGGTGTGGCATTAATAGGCGCGGCTACATCTGCTACTCTTTATTACATTTACACACAGTTAAGCAAAGAAACAAAAGCCTCTCTGAAGGATATAGTCATAGGGAGTGTTACAAAAAAGCTTGTAAGCTTAACATGTGAAGAAAAAAATTCTAAATGAAATTTTATATAATAGCAATATGTTCGTTGATATTAGATCAACTGACTAAATTATTGATTCTCAATAAATTTTCCGGTTTACCTCACGGGTACTCTGTGAAAATAATAGGTGATTTTTTTGTACTGACACTGGTGAGAAATGAAGGTACAGCCTTCGGTATGAAGTTAATAACATCACCATGGCCTGTTCTTGTATCTACTTTATTTGTGTTCGGTCTCCTTACATATTATGTAATAAATAAATGTAAAGAGCCTTTTTTATTGTACGGACTTTCCCTTATTCT
>CALARM010001089.1 GCA_937888925.1 uncultured Synergistia bacterium
GTATTTTCTCTGGCAGGTCTTTCTATCAGACCGGCAGTAGAAATAAAAAGTAACAGAAGGACAAATAAAGCTTCAAAAACAAATAAAATACTGAATGGTATTTTAAATATATGAAAATCAATAGAACTGGTAAAAGGAGAGAAATTACTGGAATATCTTATAGAATCCATTGAGGCCATAAAAAATATAAACATTACAAAGGCAATGCCATAGGATAATCCTATAGCAGTATTTGTCTTTTTTGTTTTAGCCGATATAAAGATACTTACCATACTTATTAATATACCTGTAAGTAAAATGAATATATAAGCCAGCAATAAATCTATATATGATATACCGCCGAAGAAAAAGACAGTACAGCTTACAGGAATGGAAGAACATAGCAATAGTGCGGTATAAACAGTAATAGAATTTAACTTGCCTGCCACTATTTCTCCGGGACTCATGAGTGAAGTAATGAGTAAATCAAAGGTTTTTTTCTCCATTTCAGAAGAAATTGAGCTACAGGTAAAAGAAGGGCATAAAATCAAAACAGATGTAACAAGGATGGATAAAAGTGCATAGAAAATCTTCTGGCTTATATAAAAAGGATTATTATTATAATAATTATTGTACCCTTCACCCCACGTAATATAAAGTGCTACAGACAGAACTATAAGATAAATAGATTGCAAAATAACCATTTTATTACTCCTGAGTCTGCGGAGTAATTCTGTTTTAAAAATAGGATTTTTCCATATATATTGCTCCAGAAGCTCAAATATTCTCTTTATAAAACTACTCATGAATAAAGGTTTCCTCCCCCTATGTTATTAATAAAATGTCATGTAGTCTCTTTTTGCTTAAATAAATATTGGCAATGGAAAAAAATATCAGTAAAGGTAAATAGGCAATAAAAGAAATAATATATACCGGTATAGACTCATCCATTATAGATATAAGGGCGTCCCTGTCTTCTGGCTCCCAGACAGAAGCTATTCCGAATAATGGATTCAAAAAGGTTAATTCTGTTACGGTAAAAGAATGATTGACTTTATCATTATAGGCATGAAAAAATATGGGTAAAAAAGAAATAATTATAATTAACCCGACAAGACATACCTTTGCATAAATCTTCCTGGCAAAAAGATATAGAAAAAATCTTCCCATAATAGAAAAAGTCATTAAGATAAAAAATATTAAGAGATAAGAAAGTAAAATTTTCTCCATCTCGGATGTTAACAGAGGTTGTTTATATACACAGACAGAGGAAAATAAAAGAGATATAAACGTACCTAAAAGTGGTACGAAAAATATAGATGAAGAAGTATCGGGATAAAATAAAAATTTAAACTGTCTACCGATTTTCTCGCATGGAAGATCACATGAAAAAGCCATAATAAAAACGAGAGAAATTCCAATAATTACAATAAAAAATATAGCCATCATTTCCGAGATATTTTTCATTTCTGTCATAGAGACAATCTTACCGGCAACGGCACCGGTAACAGGAAACATATTAAAAATAAAAAATAAAGCGCTTATTATACGAACCTCGGAGGAAGGTTTTACTATCGGAATTTCTATAAGTTTTACAGAGGAAAAAAAGAGTAATAATATTATAAGTAACATATTGAAAATAACAAAAATCCATGTAGGCATAGGAAAAAAAATAAAGGGGACATAAGCCAGTAAAGGTGAACCCTGGTAGAGTATAACAGGTGCATATACGAGAAAACTTCCGAATATAAATATAACCACATAGGTAGTCCTTATAGCGGCATTCGTTGAACTGAAAAGGGATGAATAATAAATACCGAATAAACTGAAAAATATTACCGATACAAAAAGAATAACATATAAGATAATTATTTCCAGAGGAGAAACGCCACCGATAAAAAAAACAGTACATGTAAGAGGTAATGACGAAAGAATAAATAAAAAGCAGTAAGAAACAGAATGAAGTACTTTGCCGAAAATTATATCTACAGGAGACAGTAAGGTAGTAACCAGTAATTCATAGGTTTTCCTTTCTTTTTCTCCCGATATGGCACCACAGGTAAAAGAAGGGTTTATAAGAGCAATAAGGATAAACTGAATTACAAAAAGGGCTGTTAATATAAATTTACCCATATCCTGGGGACTATTATTATAAGCATCATGTAAATTCCATATTATATAAAGGGGTATACATAGAATTATCAGGTAAACAGTCTGAATAATAAATACCTTCGAGCTTCTCAGCCCGCGAAATAGTTCTGTTATAAAAATCGGATTTTCAAATTTATTTACTACTGTAATTCACCTCTGAGTCGCGACTCGTAACGCGTAACGCGTGGTTCGTAATGCGTGATGCGTAAAATATAGCAGATCACCTGGATCACTACTCTCACTGGTCACTGATACTGCTCACCGGTCACTGCTACTGCTCACCGGTCACCGGTCACTGGTCACTGGTCACTGCTCACTGATACTGCTCACCGGTCACTACTACTGCTCACCGGTCACTGCTACTGCTCACTGGTCACTGGTCACTGCTCACTGCTCACTGGTCACTGGTCACTGGTCACTGGTCACTGCTCACTGCTCACCGTCCTACGCCACTACTCCCTGAGTAATTTTCATAAATACACTTTCAAGATCTACCTTCTGTTCCTGAAGTCCTACAAGTT
>CALARM010001090.1 GCA_937888925.1 uncultured Synergistia bacterium
TTCATAAAGTCTGTGATATGGTAATATCTGCCGGTCTTCCTGTCAGGTTTACCTTCCCTAACGGCCTCAGAGGTGACATTATAGATGAAAAACTTATAGTTAAACTTAAAGAAGCAGGTACTGCCGTGATTACCTATGCAGTTGAAACTGCATCGGAAAGACTTCAACGCAATACGGGAAAGAACATAGATCTTAAAAAACTTAAAGAAGCCATTTGCTTTACTTCATCTCTCGGCATAATAGTAAGGGTTTTCGTAATGTTCGGTTTTCCCGGAGAAACAGAAGAAGAAATGAAAGAAACTCTGAGATATATTATGGACCCCGCCATAGATACTGCAGTGTTTCAGGTTCTGAATCCTTTTGAAGGTACCGATATATATGAAGAGGTAAAAAAAGAAGGCATAGATCCCCTGTCTTTTCAGGATAAATATGATTATATTTCTCCCAATTTCAGTTCTTCTTCCATGGTGTCTTCCGAAAAATTAAAAGAAATTTATTATAAGGGAGTAGCAGGATTTTTCAGTAAGGAAAGAGTAACTAGATCTTATGATAAATGGATAAATTTACTGAGGTGAGTATAAATATTTCGTAACGCGTGACGGGAGGAAAACGTTTATCACATGCTTGTGTTCAGGTCACTAATTACAACGAAATCGTGACATATAAAGATTTCATGAGAAGGAACTGTGACATGGACAAACAAAAAAATGAAAATTCGAAAATTTTGGCAGGGAATTTGCATATATATAAACTAAATATTCTTACTGCAAAAATGGCATTATAGCCATACATTGAAATTCCGAAAAGTCTGTTTTCGAAAAAACCCTGAAAGGGAGTGTTGAAATGAATCTGGAAGAAAGAAATAAACTGGCCCTTGAGAAGTTTATGGAATATAGAAGAAAAAAAGAAGAAGAAAAAAAAGAAGATGATGTTATATTATCAGGTGAAGGAGAAAAAAAACTTCAAATTTCTTCATCTTCGAAGCATAATACCGTTGACCTTGAGATGTTATATTATAGATTGTGATATCGACGGTGTTAGATGTTTTGTGTAAACATACCGGGGAATAAAGGTTTATGCAAAATGTATGACACAGTCATAAGAAAATTATTTCTTAAATAAAAAGATTATTTTTTTTTCAGAAATTTCTTCTGTATGAGAAATTTCTTCCCTGTATGTATCGATGATTTTATTTATAGCATCTGTAGTTTCAGGCAGATCTCCTTTATAATCGTGAAAAGCCACCACCCCTTCTGATACTGTATTATTCCATGCAAGTTTAAAATCATTCCATACATAAGAAGAAGAATGATTCCCGTCTATAAAGGTAAAAAAGAATGCTTCATCCTCTCTGAATGTCAGTTCTATGGAATCTGTATGAATAACCGTAATATTGTCAAAACCTTCAATGACTTTATAAAATATATCTTTCTGACTTTTCCCCTGAAGAATGAAATTATATATATCCTTCATGGAATATCCTTCTGTATTTACCGTTATGTCCGAGTCAGGAGCGAATATATCGACGGTGAAGACTTTTTTTTTGTGTTTCATTGCTGATTTTGCCAGCTTTACAGTACCTCCTCCCAGGAAAGAACCTATTTCCAGAATGTTACCTTCCAGCCTGTAAAGATTATGTCTTTCTATAAATTCTATGAGTGTCTCGTAACCGACTAGATCGAAATTACACATTTTGTTATCCCTGTAGAGAAAAATATTTATATGAGAATAATAACGCGTTACGCATAATACGTGATGGGAGAAACAGATTCTCATACTTCGTTGTGACCGAAACGGTCATGGCAGTTTCACGTGAAACTTTTTTATTTTTTATTATATACAAGGGCAGGCTATAAAGCAAGAGCGATTGTGCTGGAAAAGTGAAGGGTGAAGGGTGGACGTCAGACTATTTCATGCATCATAAGATAAATTTATTAAAGGGAAAAAACAATACTGTGGAGAACATTTAAAGCTATATAAAATAATTTTCTAAAATTAATCGGAGAGCAGTGAGCGGTGAAAAGGGAGTATATGTGCCCATTTGCCAGTCGGTGAAGAGTAACATCACCATTCACCCTTCACGATCCCTTTATGCCATATATAGTTGCATCTTTCGGAAGAATAATAGCCACGGAATATTCGTCATGCGGCACATATCTTGCATTTGCCGGAGGCAGGGGTATTTTTATCTATCTTACAGAGGATTATTCTCTTTACCGGATACTGATTTCTCCGTCTCCTGTGAAAAAAATTCATTTCACCGGTAATAAAATACTCTCTGTTAACAGAGAAAATACAATCTGTATGTGGGAGCCGGCAACTGGTTCCGTAATAAGGGAAATAAGGGAAGATTTTACCGTAACCTCTGTGACAGGCAATGAAAAGATTGTTGCCTCAGTGGGAGAATACGGAGAATTAAGCTTAAGAGAACTTGAAAATTTTGTTCTATTACATAAAATAAAAGCTCATGAGAAAAGGATTAATTGTGTCTGTTTTAGTGATACTCACCTGGCTACAGGAAGTTCAGACAGAAAAGTGAAACTATGGGATGTAAAAGATTTTAAAGAAGTGCTTACTATGGAAGGCCACAGTGATCAAGTTCTGTCTCTTGCCGTAAGGCCGGGAAATAATGAATTGCTCTCAGGAGGGGA
>CALARM010001091.1 GCA_937888925.1 uncultured Synergistia bacterium
GCATGAATATTACCTGATACTTCATTGGCTCCTTTTGCCCCTTCCTGAATATTTCTCGATGTTTCGCCAGAAGCTTCTGAAGCACCTGATATATTCTGAGAAATTTCATTTACTGTTACAGATTGTTCTTCTATGGAAGCTGCTATTGACGTAGCTATTTTAGTTACTTCATTAATTATTAAAGCCACTTCATTTATGGCTTTTACAGATTTTTCAGTATTATTCTGTATGATTTCTATCTTACCGTTAATCTTTCCTGTAGCTTCACTGCTCTGTTTTGCAAGTTCTTTTACTTCATTCGCCACTACGGCAAATCCTTTCCCCGCTTCTCCTGCTCTTGCAGCTTCTATTGTTGCGTTCAGTGCCAGAAGATTTGTTTGATCTGCTATGTCATTTATCAGCTCTACAATAGTTCCTATTTCTTTTGCAGATTCTCCGAGTTTTGCCATGATTTTCTTTGCTTCTCCTGTCTGATTGTTTGCTTCCCTGGCAATGTTTGCTTCTTTTTCCATATTTTTTGCCACGTCTCCTATGGAAGCGCTCATCTCTTCTATAGCAGATGCTACAGTATTTATAACAGCAGACATTTCTTCCGCACCGGCAGCTATATTGTTGATATTTGCAGACAACTCTTCTCCTGCAGAAGCAACCATACCTGCCTGACTATCCATTTCCTGCGAGCCTGCAGCCATTTCACTGGAAATTTTAGAAAGTTCTTTTGATGAGGCAGATACACTGTCTGTATTCCTGGATACTTCTTTAATTATATTCTGAAGCTTATCTATAAATTTATTGAAATATTCTGCCATTTGGCCTATTTCGTCTTCTGATTTTACGGAGATTCTCTTTGTCAGATCTCCTTCGCCTTCTGATATATCTTTCATAATATCAGACATATTTTTTATAGGCCTGACTATATAATTTGTTAAAAAATATATCATTATTATCATTATGGCAGCTATTATAATTCCTATAAATAAAGATATAAATTTTATGGCCTGCATATGACCGTTTAATTCATTTGACGTTATTGCCGTTACTATTTTCCATCCTGTTTTTTCACAGGTATTATAAAAGGCAACTCTCTCTTTCCCGTTCCAGTTATAAGTGATATGATCGCTTTTCTCCGATAATATCTTTTTACCCCAGTCATAATCAGATATGTTCAGTTTAAAAATAAGCTCTTTATCAGGATGAGAAATCATTCTCCCCCTTTTATCTACTATATATATATAACCTGTTTCTCCGATTTTAAAGGTTGTTATGAATTGACTTGATAAGGTTTCCAGTTCAACAGGTGTACCCATAATACCGACAAATTCTCCTCTGTCCGTAACGGGAGCGGTAATTAAACTTACAGCTTTGCCTGTGGCAGGTGATTTTTCTGCATCTCCTACCCATGTTTCTCCTTCTCCTGCTTTTTCCGCATTTATTTTGTATTCAGGCAGTTTACTTATATTAATTCCTATAGATTTACCTTCCACTGAGTCTATAAAAATTTCTCCATCTTTATTCGCTACAAAGATATTTTCATAAAATGGACATTTTTTATGGTAAATTTTGACTCTTTCTCTGGCTTCATCCATACGTTTCCCTTTACAGCAACTTTTAAAAACACCGTTTTCACTGAAAAGATAAGCATTGGTTTCAGAATTCTGTATCCATTCCTCCAGTTCTATAACTGTTTTATCACATACGAGTTTTAATTTTTCTTTTTCGTTGTTCATTATAGTTTGAGAAGAGGTTATATAAGTTATATATAAAGATATAATAATAATTATTATAGAAGGTATGAATATAAGGAGAGTTTTGTTTTGAATTGACATGTTCATAAGTTAATTCCTCCTGTGAAAAATATAAAATCCGATAATCTTTTTATTATTATCGGATGTTATTTCAGAAAAATTATAGCTATATAAATTATTTACAGAGAATTTTTTTTGCCGCTTTAACCATGGCTTCACAGGTTAATCCGTATTCCTGATAAATAGTTTTGTACGGAGCAGAAGCACCGAATCTGTCAATACTTATGACATCTCCCTTTGTGCCGACGTATTTGTCCCATCCCTGTCTCACACCTGCTTCAATAGCCACCTTCGGAACAGATTCCGGGAATATTTCTTTTCTATAGTCTTCCGGCTGTTTATCGAAAAGTTCCCATGACGGCATACTTACAACCCTGGCACCAATACCTTCTTCCGATAGTTTATTGTAAGCTTCGAGAGCTATATGGATTTCAGAACCGGTTCCTATGAGTATAATCTCAGGTCTTTCAGAACCGGCAAGTATATAAGCTCCTCTGTGAAGTCCTCTGGCACTGTTAAATTTGCTCTGATCCAGTGACGGAACTGCCTGTCTTGTAAGTAT
>CALARM010001092.1 GCA_937888925.1 uncultured Synergistia bacterium
CTGAATATTGTATTTCTGCAGCTTATATCCAGACAGAGAAAAGATGGAAATCTAAAACTCCTTCAGGAAAGAGGAAAACTTCTCGGCACATCAATTTCAGGACTTACCATGATTGAAACTCTTAAAGCAAGCGGAACTGAAGCTGATTTTTATACAAGATGGTCAGGATATCTTACAAAATTAACAAACACAGAACAGAAGGTAAATGTATATACACAGTTTCTCTCTGTCATACCGACATTTCTTACTTCTCTTAATACACTGGCAATTCTCGGTATAGGAGGTATGTGTGTTATAAATGGTCAGATGACAGTCGGAGCCCTCGTAGCATATCAGAGTTTAATGGGATTTTTCATGGACCCTGTCAACAAGCTGGTAAACCTCGGCTCCACACTTCAGGAAGTAGAAGGAGATATGACCAGAGTTGATGATGTATTGAGTTACAGGACTGATCCCGGCATAAGTGAAAAGGTAAAGGTTGACACAAAAGAAGATATAGCAAGAAAACTTGGTGGTAAAGTAGAATTAAAGGATGTAACCTTTGGCTACAGTCCTCTTGAACCTGCATTAATCGAAAATTTCAGTCTTAATATGAAGCCCGGTTCAAGAGTGGCCCTTGTAGGTACATCAGGAAGCGGAAAATCAACTATAAGCAGATTGATTACAGGGCTCTATCAACCATGGACAGGAGAAATTTTCTTTGATGGAAAAGCCGTAAAAGAAATACCAAGAAAAGTTATAACTAACAGTATTTCAATGGTTGACCAGAGTATTATGCTATATGAAGGAACAATAAAAGAAAATATTACCATGTGGGATAATATGATGAATGAAACAAATATAGTACAGGCAGCAAAAGATGCTTCGATTCACGATGAAATAACGGCGAGAGAAGCAGGTTATGACAGTATGATAGAAGAAGGAGGAAGAAATTTCAGCGGAGGTCAGGCTCAGAGACTTGAAATAGCCAGAGCTCTTGCATCAAATCCTACTGTAATGGTACTTGATGAAGCCACAAGCGCTCTTGATCCTGTTACGGAAGAAAATATAGACAAAGCTCTGAGGAGAAGAGGATGTACCTGTATCATAATAGCACACAGGCTGAGTACCATAAGAGATTGTGATGAGATTATAGTGCTGGAAAAAGGCAAAGTAGTGCAGAGAGGGACTCATGAACAACTAAAAGACATTGAAGGGCCTTATCATAAGCTTATTAAAATGTATTAGAGCAGTGACCAGTGACCAGTGACCAGTGACCAGTGACCAGTGACCAGTGAGCAGTAGGGGCGTTTAAGTATACACGCATCACGCATCACGCATCACACATCACGATTAAAGGAGTTATAATGGACAACACAGATATAACAGGTAAAGATGAATTAATAGAACTTGGCGGAAACAATCCATTCCTCATAGATGATCCGTCTCATGCCTGGATTGTCAGGGAAAACAGGGTTAATATTTACTCAGTTTATCTTAAAGACAGAGAAATTACCGGCACAAGAAATTATATCTGTACAGTAGAAAAAGACGGAGTGTTTTTTGGTTTTCAACCGGTGGAAGATTTTGGTATTCTTGCAGTAGGAGAATCAGGTACAAAGGTTTTAAAGATTAACATAGATGACTGTAAAAAGGATTTACTGGCTGTTTATGTTGATATATGGATGGAAACTCTGTCAAAGGGACTTATCTATCTAAAACAGGTACAGAAAAAGTTTAAATTACTTGTTCCCGATGAAGAAATAGAAGTAAAGAAAGGGGAAAATATCTTATCTTTTGACAGGGTTTTATGGGCTAAAAGCCTGAAAGGTTCTTTTTCCATACGTGGATTGAGTGATTTACCTCATGTAAAAGCGGAACAATTATTCCCTGTTACCAAAAACATATGGTGGCACGCTGAAGAGGATTCCATATTAAAGACATTTACTACGGAAAATAAGGTTTTAGAAGACAGAGCGCTCAAGTTTCTTCAGAAATTTCACAGTAATGTAATAGAATTTCTGAAAATAAGACTCGTTGAAAAAAAGATAGACGAAAGAGAAGAACTTGAAAAAAAAGAAGCAAGTGAGGTTTTATTTTTCACAGAAGCAGTATCAGGACTTGCTTCAATTATGAAATCCGGAAAAAGTGATTATGGAACCAGAGAAGGAGAAGACAGTCTTTTAACTGTCTGTAAAATAATAGGAGAAAAAGAAGGTATAAAGTTTCAAAAACCTTTATTTTCTCAGGAAAATAAAAAATTGATAGATCCTTTAACTGCTATTGCCAAATCATCAAAAGTAAGATACAGAAGTGTCTGTCTCCATGACAGATGGTGGCATGATGAAAGCGGATCGTTTCTCAGTTTTTTAAAGGATAGTAATAATCCTGTAGCAATTCTGCATCTATCTTCCAATACATATGAAATGATAGATCCGAAAAATAATACAAAAGAAAAAGTAACAAAAGAAGTAGCAGAAAAGCTCATACCTTTTGGTTATATGTTTTACAGGCCTTTCCCTGCCAGAGCCATAAAACCTGTTGAAGTTATAAAATTCGGCTTTCAGTGGGCGATGAGTGACTTTGAAGTTTTTCTTCTCACAAGTATTGCAGTAGGACTTTTAGGACTCATAGTTCCGTTTACGACGGGTCTTCTATTCAGTTATGTCATTCCCGATGCGGCATATAATCAGCTTGTACAGATTATTCTCGGAATTTTCATCGGTTCCGTTTCTGTTACACTATTTCAGATACTGCAGAGTATCTGCCTTATTCGTATAGAAACAAAGATGAAAATACCGATACAGGCTGCCATATGGGATAGAATACTTTCACTGCCATGTTC
>CALARM010001093.1 GCA_937888925.1 uncultured Synergistia bacterium
ATAGTGGATAAATATAATAGATTACAGCCTGTCGGAGTTGCGGGAGAACTCTGTATAGCAGGTGCAGGTCTTGCAAGAGGTTATTTAAATGCTCCTGCCCTTACGGCAGAGAAATTTGTAGAGAACCCTTTTATACCGGGAGAGAAAATGTACCGTACAGGAGATCTTGCAAGATGGCTTCCTGACGGGAACATTGAATATCTCGGCAGAATGGATCAGCAGGTTAAAATAAGAGGTTTTAGAATCGAACTCGGTGAAATAAAAGAAGAATTATTAAAAATTGAGTCAATAAAGGAAGCTGCTGTCATAGACAGGGACGATGATGGAGGTAATAAATATCTCTGCGCCTATTTTGCTTCAGAGGAACAGTTAGATATAGAAGAAATAAAAGAACGTCTTTCTAAAGAATTGCCCGAATATATGATACCTGCCCATATAATTCAGCTTGAAAAAATCCCGCTGAATGCCAACGGAAAACTCGACAGAAAAGCTCTCCCTGCTCCTGATGCTCATCTTGCAGGCGAGTATGTTGCACCGGTCCATGATAAGGAAAAAAAGATTGCCGAAGTCTGGCAGACAGTACTCGGTATAAAAAAGATCGGCATGAATGATAATTTCTTTTCTCTCGGAGGTCATTCTCTTAAAGCAGTAACGGCAGTGGCAAAACTTCAGACAGATTTTGAAATTACGGTAAATGACATATTCAAGTATAAGACTGCAGGAGAACTTGCAAAACACATAAAAGAAAGAAAAGACTATTTGAGGACAAAATTACAGAGTCTCAAAGAAAATCTTTCCGAGAAACACATTAAAAAATACGAACATATAGATATGTCTCAGAGATGTAATTACAGGAATATACTTCTTACAGGTGTTACAGGTTATATAGGCATTCATTTATTTATGGAACTCCTGAAAGAAACAAAAAGTAGTGTCTATCTAATAATAAGAGGAATTAATGACGAAGAAGCTGAAAAAAGACTCTATGATAAAGTAAAATATTATTTCCCCGAAGATTTTAAAGAAGATTATAAAGAAAGAATTCATGTTTTAAGGGGAGAGCTCTCTCTGGACAGGCTGGGATTGACGGATGAGGCTTATAAGTATCTGGCAGAAGAAATAGACTGTATTATTCATTCCGCCGCAAATGTAAGGCATTACGGCCATTATGAAGATTTCTTTAAGAATAATGTGACTGTAACAAAAAATATTATTGATTTTGCTAAAAAAGAAAAGAAGAAGGATTTTCACCATATATCAACTATTTCCGTAGCAGAAGGGCATGTAAAGGGAAAAAATAAGGTATTCTTTACAGAAGAAGATTTTGATATAGGGCAGACTGTAGAAACTTTTTACGGTCAGACAAAATTTCAGGCAGAAAAACTGGTTATGAATGCAAGAGAGGAAGGACTCAATGCAAATATTTACAGAATAGGCACTGCAGTTTTTCACTCTAAAACAGGTATTTTTCAGCAAAATATTGAAGAAAATGCTTTTTATTCCATGGTAAAATCCTATATCAAACTGGGAGTAATGCCACATACGGAAGAAATAGATTTTACCTATGTAGACTGTGCTGTGAAAGCAATATGTCTTTTATATGACAGGAAAAAGCTTCTGAATGAAACATTTCACATTACAAATAATAAAAAGATAAATCTTTCTTCTGCTTTAACAGAAGCTATGCTGAATATTGATATATGTCCGTCAGGGAAATTTATTGATTATCTCTATGAAAACTATGATAATCCTCTATTTAAAACTGCTATAGAAAATATTATGCTTCATAAAGGGTGGCTCAGCAGTGAAGAGATAAATATAGAAATTCTGTCGCTAAAAACCGATGTAATACTGGCGAAACTGGACTTTCAATGGCCTGTTCTGGATGTGACAAAGATGAAACCTGTGATTACGAGAGCTCTTTCTGAAAGGATAAATCTTCTAAAAGACATTCCTCTTTTCTCCGGGCTTTCAGAAGAAGACCTTTCCGTATTTGCCGGCCTGGCAAAAGAGGAATATTATTATGATGAGACTGATATACTGTGGGAAGGCGATGTGGACAGAAGGTTTTATGTTATTGTTGACGGTTTTGTGGAACTTATGAAATATTCAAAGGCCGGATGGCTCGGAACCCTCAGAGTAATGGGCCCGTCCAGTTTCTTCGGCGAATGCAATATATGGGATGAAAGTCCCTCCTGCATAACTGCAGAAGTATTTATGGGTGATGCCCATGTCATGTCTTTTAAAGGTGATGATTTTATAAAACTTCTGGAAAAATATCCTGCATTTTCTGTTTCTTACGTAAATGCAGTAACTGATAAGGTGAAAAAACTCGAAAGTATAATGATAGAGTTCGGGTAGGGGCACCCCCCCTGTGGTTGCCCATTGGAAGGGCAGGCAGAGGCGCCTGCCCCTACTCATTTTTTAGTGTTAATTTTGACGTTATCAGATGTTTTTCTCCGAGATATTTGACGCTCATTACGGTAATATCGTCTGACTGGGGGGCACCTTCCGAGAATTTTTTTACTTCCTCAATTACTGTTTTAACTGATTTTTCAGGTGTGAAATCTTTAATTTTTATCAGTATGTCCTCAAGCCTCTGGTCTGAAAATATCTCTCCTTCTTTGTTAAATGCTTCTGTCACTCCGTCTGTATAAAGGAATATACCGTCACCTATATCAAGGGTCAGGGTTTTGTAATCTACTCCGCTGAAGGCACCTAGAGCCGGGCCGTTAACTGTTTCCAGTCTTTTTAAGGTACCGTCGTTTTTAATAATATAAGAAGGATTATGGCCGGCATTACAGTAATGAAGTTCCCCTGTTTT
>CALARM010001094.1 GCA_937888925.1 uncultured Synergistia bacterium
CAGCAGGTTTTCAATCTCATGGCAGGCGCCGGTATAAAGGGTGTATTAAATTTTGCCCCCATAAGGCTGAGAAGTACACCTGATATAATAATAAACAATGTCAATGTTGTAATGGAGCTTGAGAATCTGATATATTTTGTCAATGCAGGAGAAAAAACAGGGGGAAAAATCTGTGAATACGATTAAATCCAGATTATTATTATCTTTTCTCTCTATCATACTTGTACTGGGTATATCAAAATCCCTGATGGTTTACTATATAGTAGAAAAAGACATTATAGAAAGAGCACAGAAAGAAGTGAAGGTAAGGCTCAATACTGCAAGAGCTGTATATGTAAGGGATATTGATACATACAGAACAGAATTCACTCTTATCTCAGACAGAGATAATCCTGACATAATTAAAGAAAAACTGGAACTGGATTACCTTTATATAGTTAAACCTGATGAAAACAATATAAAAAGTGATATTGCCCGTGAAGCATTAAGGCAGAACAGAGGACTTGGAGGTATAAGAATTATATCCAGAGAAGAACTCCTTGAAATCCACGATGGTCTTTACGAAAAGATAAAAATACAGGTAAAGGACACAGAACAGGCAAGACCGGGTACGTTAAAGGTTCTGGAAAATGCCATGACAGTGGAATATGCTCTGCCTGTAACCGAAAGTTCAGGTAAAAATAAATATATTATCTACGGAGGAAGAGTTATTAACAATAACAACGGTATAGTCGACAGAGCAAGGAATCTGGTCTTTGAAAAAGAATTCTATAATGAAAAACCTATGGGAACTGTAACTATATTTCAGGATGATATAAGGATAGCAACAAACGTTCTGGACAAAGAAGGAAATAGAGCTATAGGAACAAGGGTTTCCGAAGCAGTTTATAAAAAAGTTGTAGAAGAAGGCAATACCTGGGTTGCCAGGGCTTTTGTAGTAACAGACTGGTATCTTACTGCTTACGAACCCATAAAAGATATAAACGGTCATGTTATAGGCATATTGTATGTAGGGATCCTGGAAGCACCATTCCGCGATATGTCACGGGATATACTTTTCGGTATTATTTCACTCATAGCACTTGCGACAATGATTGCAGCAATACTTTCTTATATACTGGCAGAAAGCATCTCAAAACCAATCAATGATTTACTCAATGCAACGTCAAGATTTGCCGGAGGAGATCTGGATTACAGAGTTAAAACAGTTACTTCCCTGGAAGAGCTTACACAGCTTGACGAAGCTTTTAATATGATGGCGGAAAGGCTTGAAGGTAAAAGAAAGAAACTTGAAGAAGGAAATGAGAAACTCAAAGAATTGAACAAAAGTTATCTTGATTTAATAGGTTTTGTAGCCCATGAATTGAAAGGGATTCTGGCTTCAACCATATTAAATGCCTATACTGTAAGGGATGGGTTCCTGGGACTCATCAATTTCAAACAGAGGAAAGCTCTTGATTCTATAACAAGAAATCTTGATTATCTTGAAGCAACTGTAAAAAATTTCCTTAATCTGAGCAGAATAGAAAAAGGTGAGATTAAAATAAGTAAAATAGATCTGCTCCTCAAAGAAGATGTATTTTCTGTTTCAGTGGAAGCTTTTTCTAAACAGGCAAGTGAAAAAGGCATGGAAATTATAGATGATATAAATAAGGATATAAAACTGAAGGGTGATGCAGATTTACTGGCCATAGTGGCAAATAATCTCGTAGGAAATGCCATAAAATACGGTTCTAAAGATGGAAAAATTATACTCACATCTTCCATAAAAGAATCTAAAATAGAAGTAAAGGTATATAATGACGGTATACCGATAAAAGAAGATGATAAAGGGAAACTTTTTAAGAAATTTTCCCGTCTCGAATCCCAGCAAAAAAGAAAAGTAAGAGGGACAGGACTCGGTCTGTTTGTAACAAAGGACATAATTGAAAAACATGGCGGAAATATATGGGTTGAACCGGGAGAAAAGGGAAATTCGTTTATATTCACATTAGAAAGGGGATGTTAAGTTTTGACTCCACTGGATATTATTAAAAAGAAAAGGTCTGAAGCCATAGCAAGAATTATAGCAAAGGGATATCTTTCTACAAAAAGGGTCTATGTGGGAATGGCAACATGTGAAATAGCTGCCGGCTCAAAAGAAGTTATGGAGGTATTTCAGACAGCCATACAACACGGCCTTGTTGACGTTTATCTGAGTCAGAAAGGCTGTGCAGGAAGGTGTAACCTGGAACCTACCGTAGAGGTAGTGGAAGAAGGTAAAATACCTGTTAAATACGGAAATGTTACAAAAGAAATGGCAGCTGACATAATAGAAAAGCACCTTAAAAAAGGTGAAAAAATAGAAGAATGGACTATTAAATAGCGAGGTATATAACTATGGAAACAAATACAAAGGGAACTGTATCAGAAATTATATTATGCAAAGGTCCAACCTGTATGAAACAGGGTTCAGGCAATATTAAAGGGGACATAGAAAAAGAACTGGCGAAACATGGCCTTACTGGGAAAGTTAATATTATTATCTCTGGATGTCTTGGCATGTGCGGTAAAGGCCCTATTATGATAATAAATCCGGGTTATACCCTTTACGGAGGACTAACCGGTAAAGATATACCTGAAATAATAGAGGAACATATAGTAAAAAATAATCCCGTAGCAAGGCTTGCTATAGAAGATGACCATCTGTACAATCGTTTCTTCCGTATTTTCGGAGATGTCAATTTCTTCGGAAAACAGATGAGAGTCACACTCAGAAACTGCGGTATTATAGATCCTGAAAGTATAGAAGATTATCTTTCAGTAAAGGGTTATGAAGCAATCGCAAAAATTCTCAGTGAAATGGCTCCCGGCCAGGTTATAGAAGAAGTTAAAAAAGCAGGACTTCGGGGCAGAGGAGGAGCAGGCTTCCCTACAGGGCTCAAATGGGAACTGACGGCAAAAGAAGCAGGTGAAGAAAAATATGTCATATGTAATGCAGATGAAGGAGATCCGGGAGCCTTTATGGACAGAAGCGCCATAGAAGGGGATCCTCATACGATTCTGGAAGGAATGATTATAGGAGGATATGCCATAGGTGCAAAGAAAGGTTTTATATATATCAGAGCAGAATATCCTCTTGCCATAAAGAGACTACAGAAAGCCATAGAAGATGCAAGAAAAGAAGGTTTCCTCGGAGAAAATATACTGGGAAGCAATTTCTCTTTTGATATAGAAATAAGACT
>CALARM010001095.1 GCA_937888925.1 uncultured Synergistia bacterium
CAGGCAGAAGCTGATAAAATGGTTACGAACTTATTTGGAGCGGTACTTAGTAATGCGTAAAGCGTAATGCTTGATGCGCAGGGATTAAACCAGTCACGGGTGACGCGTTACGCATCACGACTACTTAATATAAAATACACTATAAATTAATAGGAGGAATGCAATGATCAAGTATATTTGTTTTATCAGCCTGATTTTACTTTTTATGGTCAACTGCGGTGGTGAAAGTAAAATTATTACAACAACCTTACCGGATGTTACTCCAACATCTGTCAGGGAAAATTCTGAAGATTCCTCTTTCGGAATCTTCACTGCCTATTCGGCCCACGAATTCACCTATTTTACAAATACTGCAGGTTTCTCCAGAGAAGATTACTGGAACTGGACAGACAAACACTTCCAAAATCTCGGTGCTCACTGGACCAGAAGTAACCTGCAGCTTATATGGGATTTTATAGAACCGGACATAGGAAAAGGTTATAACTGGAATAATATAATGCTTACAGATGACATAATAAAACATATATACACTTCCCCTGCCGGTGTTAACTGGCTCGGAGTTTTTGCGGAAGGTGGCTCAGTGAACCCTCCCGGCAGGATGAGAAGAAAAGACAGACCTCCTCTCAGAAATCCCCTTGATTACCCTGAAGAATACAAAAATTTTGTAAAAACGGTGGTAGAAAGGTACGACGGAGACGGAATAAACGATGCGGCACATGGAGTAAAAGTTAAATACTGGCAGGCCGGTAACGAAATTTTCATATGGCAGAATTCAGGAAGATCAGTAGAAGACTACAAAAAATTTGTAAGACTGATCCGTGAAGGTGCAAAAAAAGCAGACAGTGAAGCAAAAATAGTATTAATCGCCCCTACGGACGGCTTTACAGCATCTCCCTTTCTTTTACAGGTCATGAAAGATCTTGCTTCAGAAAAAGCTTTTGATGCAATAGATGTACATCACTGGGGCAGGTCGGATAACTGGAAAATGCCTGCTGTTACGGAATATAGAAAGACCCTGGACAGTTACGGCCTTAAAGATGTGCAGATCTGGAGCTGTGAACATGGCACATGGCAGGGGCAGCCTTCAGGCCAGCCCTGTCAATCAGAAGAAGAACAGGCATCTTCTCTTATAAAACGGTATGTATATAATTTGAATAACGGCCTTGACAAACTCTTCTGGAACAATCTTACCGAATGGTATCAGTTCATGGGTGATCCGGGAAGTATTTTTAACTCCATGGGCCTGATTACTGACGGACAGGGGCCGGGAGAAGAACCGGCAAGATTTAATACGGAAAGGATTTCTTACCAGGTCTATAAAAACCTGAGTAAAAAAATAGATAGAGGTGTTGCAGTGAAACTTGGCCGGACCGTCGGGATTTATTCACAGGGTCAGGTTTACTCTTATGATTATGAAACAATAAACAGTAAAAAAAGATTTTCTATAGTATGGAGCGAAAAAGATACAGAGGAAGTTACTCTACCTGTCATTGTTCCTTCAGTCCATGTAAGTAATATGATAACAGACAGAAAAGGGAATATCCTTGAAGAATATGACATAAAATCGGGAAATGGTAAGGTTACAGTAAAGACAAAAAAAGAACCTTTACTTGTGGAATATTATTGATGCGTAATGCGTAATGCGTGAGATTTCATACGGTTGACGCGTTACCCGTTACCAGTCATGCATTATTTAAATTTCAATAAATTATTAAACTAACAACCATGATTGATTTCAGTCATAACGATGGATGCAAATATACCCGTTACGCGTTACGCGTCACGATTCTCATATAAAAAATAACAGGAAGGCGAAGTGTTATGTTAAAAAAATTCTCTTATTTAATTGCCATATTTATAATCACGTTACTTTCAGCGTTCGGAGGAAGCAGTAAAGGAAGCACCATAGTGGGAACAGTTCCTCCGGCACAGAAAGAATTTTATTTCAATAATCCCACAAGCGGGGCAAAATTATGGGGCAAAGTTTATTATCCTCCTGATGCACGGCATAAATACCCCGGACTGGTTATAGTGCCGGGAGGACTGGGATTCGGTTCAAATCTGGATAATGCTCCCAGGAAAAAACCGTCTAATTATGCAAAAGAAGGTTTCGTTGTAATGGTATTTGATCCGGACGGAAGAGGTAAAAGCCAGGGCCAGGAAAATTATAACGGCATCATTCATCAGGACGGACTGAATGAACTTTTGAAAAAACTGGTAAATGACCCTTATGTAGATGCCTCAAATATCGGTGTTTATACATCTTCTCTCGGCATAGCCCTGGGTGCAGGTGCCATGGGAAGATACCCGTATCATCCGACAGTCCATTATCTTATAGACGGTGAAGGCCCGTCTGACAGATTTTACATTACAAAATTTAATAATCCGAATTTTTCAAAGATTTTTGCCGGTCATACAACAGATGATGTGGAATGGTGGTCAGAAAGAGAAGCATACAGGACCATTCAGACCTATCCCGGTATGTATGTGAGACTTCAGACTTCTATGGATCATGTCCACAGGGAAAATAAAGGACATGCCATTATGATGATACAAAATGCCACAGGAAAACAATATGGAGGGAAAGGACTATGTTCATGGACAAGGATGAACGGTGAAGAAAATCCTGTAAATACTGTCTTCACCATTCAAAATCCTCCGAAATGGCTACCAGCCGGGTCCCTTCAGACAGTGGATATAGAAGTTATAAAAGAGATGAGAGATAAAGTTAATTCTATGTTATAATATAACTATACTTTTGCAGATTTTAAAATAGGTGTTGGGTGTTGGGTCAGGAAGATTAAAACCCGGAACCCTGAACCTATTTAACTATAAAGTCAGTAAAAACAAGGAAATTATGAAAAAGTGCAAAAGTATAGAATATAATTATGAAAAAAATATTATTTATTTTACTCATTTACTGTTTTGCCGGCATCAGTTACGGAGAAAACTTGAACATAAATAATTCCGGTAACTGTATCATTTCTATTGACAGAACAAGTTATAATTATGGTGAAGGCATCCTTTTAACTGTAACGTGGGAAAAATGTGCAAAAATCAATGATATAAGTTCCTATCTTATGAACGGTGACGGCAATATACAGATTATTTCAGGTTCACAAATCATATGCAGTCTGAAAATGTCTCCCATATCTGCTCCGAAAATAGATAAAGACAGATTAAGTTTTACCTATTATTTATCTACTAAAAACCCTGATTTGCATATGACAGAAGGCAAATATATTATAAGAATTGTCTCCCATAACTGGACTTCAAATGAAGTACCATTCAAAATCATAAATTTAACAAAATGAGTTCTGTAATAAAACATTACATAAAACCACAGAGAGCTTTAAAAAAAGCCACCATGGTAGATCCTTCCTTTTTCCCGGGCAAATACGCTTTTTCTCCGTACATGGCCTGTGAACATGCCTGCAAATACTGTGACGGCCGGGCAGAGAAATATTATGTAGAAGGAGATTTTGAAAAAGATATTGTCATAAGGGAAAACCTTCCCGTTCTTCTTGAACATGAGCTGAAAAAACTCAGAGAAAAAGGTATTATATCCATAGGTTCCGGCATAAGCGACCCGTACCAGCCTGTGGAAAAAGAAGAGAAAATCCTTCAAAAATGTGCCGGCATACTTGCAGGATATAAATTTCCTGTTTCTGTAATGACAAAATCTTCTCTTATCTTAAGAGATATCGATTTATGGGAAGAAGTTCATAAAAAAAGCGGTTTTATCCTCACAGTATCCCTTACTTTTACAGATGATCATTTAAGAAAAATATTCGAGCCTCATGCAGGTACAGTAGAAGAGAGAATAAACACCCTCGTAGAATTTAAAAAGAGAGGCATGTTTACAGGAATCCTTGCAATGCCTTTTATCCCTTATATTTCCGATGTAAGAGAAAATATAGAGCACCTTGCAGATATTGCAAAGGATATTAACATAGATTTTGTCATGGCGGGAAGCCTTACATTGAGGCAGGGGAAACAGAAGGATCTCTTTATGGATATAATAAAAGAGAATTTTCCCGATCTTTCAGAAGCAATAAAAGAACTTTATAAAGAAAACAGGCAATCAGGCTCTCCCCTTCTCTCTTACAGAAAGAATTTATATAAAATCCTCAACGGAATATTTCTCTCCCGTTCCATCCCCGTAGAAATGCCTCATTATGCCTATAAAAACCTGGTTCCGCTCTATGATGAAATATATGTTTTATTACATCACATGATAAATCTCTATGAGAGAAAAAACATAAATACTCAGCCCTTAAAAGAATCTCTTAAAAGATACGGCGAATGGCTTTCGAAAGAAAAGGAACTATTTAATCGGAAAAGGAAAGATAGCTATAAAAACCTTGAGGAAAAGCTTATTTCACTTATACATTTCGGAGAAATGGAACATATAATAAAAAATGAAAAGCTCCATAATTTCATCGGTAAAATTGTTCTGGAAAGAATGACTTTTGATTATATGGATCTCAAGTTAATAAACAATAGCAATTGAGGCAGAATATGGAGAGAAAAATGGTATCTTTGAAATGATATTATGGTCAGCCATCAGTTTTTAGCTGATAGCTGACCGATTTAGACTTACGGTTTTCCATGATCTCTTTCGAAATATGCAATAGCCCCTATACACTGTAGTAGAGAAACATACGTCATAAATAAAGGATAAGAGTTTTTCAAAATTCTACAAAAGTACAATTTAATTCTACAACAAAAATACTGACATGGAACAATAAAATTGTTAAGAAATTGTTAATTTCAAATCAAGAAAAAATATTTATCAGGAACATCACTGAAAAATTCTAAAGGGAAGTTATAAAGATCGGGTAAATATATGATATAATTACTAAAGAAAAAACTTTTAAGAGGTGCTATTCATGAAAACCATTGAAACTGATGCAACAGTCACAGATGATGGTAAAATAATTATGGATATTAATCTATCTGAAATACCTCCGGGAAAATACAGGGTTCTTATGATGGCAGATGAAAGTCAATAACCCACGACTAAAGTCGTGAGCTTGTAGTTGTAATTGCAAGCCTGATTGACCAGCCAGGAGTCTTTGGGAGAGACTACGTTATAAAGGTGAAAATTTCAGTCCTTAATTCCCTGTGGGCATAGCAGTAATTCTACCGGGAATAATAAAGAATAGCGACACGTAATAACCACTTCAGGAAATTCATAATAAACCTCTATTTTATTTCTTCACACGAAATTCTAAACTTATTCACAACTTTTTCATAACTTCATATTATAATTCATAATGAAGACACAAAACAAAGAAAAAATGTCCGGAAGAATATTATAAATTTAAAGAAAGAAGATGAAAGAAAATGATTAAAAGAGTATTTCCAGGTAAAAATTGTAATTTCATTAACTGGCCCTGCAAGAAGAAGTATTGGTACGTATTAGGTATGCCGGTATAATATAAAATAGATTAAAAGAGAAGGAGTAAAAAAAATGATTAAAAAAGTGTTTCCAGGTAAAAATTGTAATTTCTTCGCCACATGCTACCAGACGTGTATGCATAGAGTTACGAGGTATATTGCAAATCTGCCGATATAAAAAAATCTTATGAAAATACGTTCATCTCCCCCTGTTCGCTACGTTCTATTTTGCAATACAGGGGGAGAATTCTATGGTCTTTTTATATGATAATGATGAAGTTTGCAACTTCACTGGATAATGATTCTCATATTTGTTTATGACCGATCCGGTCATGTCTGTTAGTTAAAAGAAAAGAATTAATTAAAAAAATGTTTCAGAGTAACAACAAGGGTTGAACAAAATTGTTTTTCTGGAAAAAACTTTAAGATTTCCTGGCATGTTTAAATTTTCGCCACGATAAAGTAATTGCCAGAACAATTACTGCTACAATTACCACCAGTAGAGTCTTTAAAGAAATACTATTCTCTATTTTCTTTTCTTCAATCTTTACCGAGGGGTTAAACTTTCTCATTTCCGAGAGTGTAACAGGGACAGGAGTGGGCCCTGTTTTTTCTTTATTATCTGAAATACTTATTATTGCTTCATCACTGTTTCCGAATACTTCACCTGTATACATAAGATAAGCTCTTGCAGGCATTACATGAAATATGCCCGGTGTTTCTGCCCTGAGTCTATAAGTAATCTTACTTGAATCACCATGATAATAAGTGGTAAAACAGACACATTTTTCATCTCTCAACTCTCTGTGAGTAAACCAGTAATCCCACTGTTCATCAAGGGAATAGCTTTCTACCTTATCTGGAACATATTCACATCCTGCAGGTTTCGGATCTTCAATGACAAGATATTCGGAATCCTGATAACCACTTATCTCAAGTTCTACAAGTATCAGGTCATTACTCTTTATTTCCATCTCTCCCCTGTCGTTTACAGGTATCTCTTTTTTCTCATCAGATGATTGGCCGGGTTCAACAAGATAAAACTTCCTGGTAATATTAAAGCCAGAATCTGCCGGCATTATATGTTCTTCATCTGTATGATATGTCAGATAAATATTATAGTAAAGGAGGCCGGAACCTTTCATTTCAAATTTTATTTTATTTGCCCCCGAAGTAAGGCCTTCTCCGAAAGGTATTTCTATCTTTTTTCCCGATGTGCCTATGTCATCTTTTGCAAATTTAAAGGAAGTTATTTGTTTGCCATTAACATATAAAGTACCGTTAAAATCAGGATTTAATTCTTTTGTAATCTTTACATATTCCGTAATGGCCATTACTGCAGATGCAGTATCTTTTGAAGAATACCAGGAATTTCCTTTACGGTTTAAACAAAGATATTTTACTATGGAAGGAATAAGTTTACTTTCAGGTTTTACGGATATAAGCGCCATAAGGCAGTAAGAGGTACTTTCCACTCTGTTCTCGGTCCATCCGTAACCTCCCGGCCATGAAGCAGTTGTTTCCCCTGCTTCTGCAGTTGTTTCCAGTATTTCAATTACATTTTTTGCTTCCTTCTCTAACCCCGCCTTTTTAAGAGATAAAGACAGGATTGCCATAGAATAAGGATTAAGGGCGTCATATTCATAGTAAAGTGACAGAAGCCATTCCCTGCAGTCAACTCCGGCAGTTACGAGAGAAAAAACCATGTAAGCTTTTGTATTTATATCTCCTTCGCCGGCATAATTATTTTTCAGCCATTTTATACCACGTTTCAATCTCTTTTCATCTACCTCATAACCTGCCGATTTTGCCAGAGACATGCCATAAACAACATAGGCTGTCATAAAGGGATGACTCTTATCCCTGGCCCACCATCCCCAGCCTCCGTCAGAATGCTGAAAATTATAAAGTCTCTGAAAACCTGCCCTTACCATT
>CALARM010001096.1 GCA_937888925.1 uncultured Synergistia bacterium
GGAAAATGAATAAATTAATTTCATAAATACCTTCCTTTCTGACATTTAGCATATATTTAAACACTATTTATCCCATGCCGGGAATCTATTTTTATCCGACTTTCCTGGCAATTACGAATAGGCGTCTTGAAAAAATCTTAAAGTCTTCTCCCCGGTCTCCAAGAACCTTTATAACTTCAAAATTATGCCTTTTACACATCTCTATTAATTCATAGGGACAGTACATTCTGTAATCAAATGTTCTTTCTTTCCTTTCTCCTTTTTTATTTATGCAGGTATGGGTAGAACGCATTCTCCCTGTCAGAGGATCGTAATTTTGTTCCTGTAACAGTAATTCATCTCCGGCAAGATGTGTAATAAAGTTCTTCTGGTAATTATTTAACATACCGTCCCTGTTTGCCATATCCATTAGCATCATCCCGCCCGGTTTCAGAGCACCGGAAAAATTTTCCATGGTTTTTTCATTTTCTTCATCGCTGAAATATCCGAAACTCGTGAAGAAATTAACCAGTCTGTCATATTTGTTTTTATGAGGTATGTCTCTCATATCAGCTTTTATTATTTCGAAATCTATGCCTGTTTCTTTCATCAGTTTTTTTGCTTCTTCAATCTGAGGATTGTTATATTCCATGCCTGTAACCTTATAACCCCTTGCGGTAAGTTCCATAGAATGCCGTCCGAATCCGCAGGGTATATCCAGAATAAGACAGTCTTTTGAGATTTCAAGTGCTTTTATTATAAAATCCACATCTTTTGACGTTCTTTCCCTGTCCAGATGGATATAGGTTTTTAGATAGGTTTCATCAAAGAAATCTTCATACCATGCCATAAATTATCTCTTCCTTTATGTTAATGTAAAAATGGATATAAATGTACAGCAATCGTAGTGGCTATCCAGAGAAACGTAGTAAACCAGTAACAGATTGCCATATTACGACAGTCCTGCAGAGTGTCCTGGCCTGAAAAATGAGTTCGTGACGTACCGCCTACGGTAAAAATCCACAGTAAAATAGTTATTATTTCTGCCAGTTTCATCCAGTAAATATCAGGTCTGCCCAGGGCCATATCCAGTATAATATTTACAGTATAAGCTATAATCAGGAGAACCGGCAGTATACAACCGCATCCCATATGATCGATTCTGACTTTAAGAAAAGCCTTTGTCATACCATAGAGGAGTCTATCGCCGGTACTGGCAAAAGAATAAGACAGAGAAGAAGGTAAATATTTTTTCAAAATTTCATCCAGATAACATCTGCTAAAAAAGTCCCACGAGCGTACCTGCAGGTTTTTTAACATATTTATATGAGAATCGTGAAGGGAGGATAAGTTCTCATTCTTCGTTGTGGCCACCCGGTAATGACCGTTAGAGGAAATATCGATAGAGTTTTTATCTATTTCCTTAAGCACAGGCTCGAGTCCTCCTTTTAAAAGCCTGAGACGATCATCTTCCGAAGCATCTTTTGTCAGATCTTTTAAGATACATTCAAGAAAATCTTTTTTTGACAGATTGTATAAACCATCCAGCAGGTAAAATCTCATAGGGCTGATTTTATCATATTTATTCAGTCCTTTTCTAATGGCTTCCCGGTAATCACTATCTGATTGCTCTGAGAAAAGCTCTATTAACCCTTTCGTTACAAAGGAATCTTCTCCGAAGGGAAGTTCTTCAAAGAGTTTAAGGAAATATGCTTTGTTTCCTTCGTCTTTTCTTGCCATCAAGATTTGCATAAGTTCTACTACTGCTGTTCCACCGGGTTTTAACTGAATATGAGAGAAGGTAGACCAGAATCTCTGATGGGCACTGTATGGAACATTATCGTTTTTCTTTGTCAATTCCAGTATTTTTTGATCTATTCTTCCCACAAGTCCATCCCTTATAGAAATGTCATCTCTCTCTATAAATTCTTTATAAATACCACTCCTGTCTTCTGCCATTAAAAATATATCCAGTTTCAGATTATCAAGTATTTCAAATAATTCTTCTGTTTTCAATTGTGAAGCAATCTCTGTGAGAAAATTAATGATTTCATCAGTAGAATAGATTCTGTATCTGAATATTTTCATAATTTTCATCAATTCGGAAAAGTTCAGAGTTTTATGGAAAATATTCAGTATATTGGGAATCCTTTTTTTTAATTCCTTTGCCATTGTGTAATGTCCGTCACAGAGAGAAGATAATTCCAGATTGGTTTTGAAGTCTCTGTTTTCTAACTCCAGTATCTGATTTTCTAGAACTTCTATATTTCTCTCCTCTATGGCTTTATCCAGACGGTCAACCCATTCTTTCCATTCTCCGGATGTATTATTTTTTTCACTCATAATGGTTATCCATTTCTAAAATTGATGAATTCTTTTACTGAATTTTCTATAATCTCCGGAAAAATCCTTTACTATTTAGGAGTTGTCAGGAAATAACTACATAATATTTACAGGTTATATCGTGACGCAAGGATACTAATCGTTCTGATAAAATGGTTACTAATTTACCTGGAGCGGTAATTAGATTATGCGAGATATGATTAAATGAGAAAAGTTTCTATAATATACGGAACAAAAGAGAGCGATGTGCCAAAATTTTAATTATATAGGAAAATGCTCTGATTGCGTAGAATAAAGATAAATTGCAAAAGTCTTTTAGATAATGCAATTCACTCCTGCAATAAAGAAATGGAGAGTGCTTTAATGAAATATGGAGGAAGAAAAGAGAAATAATTAAGAAAGGAGCCATTTATGAACATTAAAGAGAGAATTCTGTCTGGGTTACTTGTTGCCCTGAGTATTTGTCTCGTTTTATCACTTATTTTAAATAATGGAGGAAACATTATGGCAAAAACAGAGGAATCTGTGGCGGAAAAAAACAAAGCCATAGTCCAGAAATACTATGAATATTACTCGAAAGGGGATATAAACGGCATAAGATCCGTTATGGCAGATGATGTGGAATGGACCATTCCCGGACATCATCCCCTTTCTGGTACCAAAAAAGGTGTCGAGGAAATAGTCGCTTTTTTCAAAGAACTTCAGAAAAGCAATTTTAAAGCAGAAGTGCTTATTCTGGAGGCAAATGAAAATTATGTTATAGACTGCCACAGAGGCTGGGGAGAATATAAGGGACGAAAGATTGATATGAACTGGGTTCTTCTATTTAAAATAGAAAAGGGCAAGATAAAAAAGGTTCAGAATTTTGCCGGTGATCAACATGAAGCAGATGCTTTCTTCTGGTCTGCTTTCAGGTTGAAACCCATACCGGAAAGATTAAAATAAAATAAAAGAGGAGGAGAAGAAATGAAAGTAAAATTTATCTGTATTATGTTTATCCTGTATCTTCTCTTTACAGGATGTAATCAGAATTCTCAGGCGACACCTGTGCCTGAAACACAGGTTCCTGCGACAGAAACAGCCGGGAAAGAAACCCGGATACCTTCGACAGCAGCGGCAACAGAGGCTCCTGTAATGGAAGTAAGCCAGGTTCCCGTTAAAGACGGGACTTCTGCTCCCGGTAAAGGTGATATAAAATCTATCAGTAAAAGTTATACAGATTTCGGTTTCAATCTTTTTTCAGAAGTGGAAAAAGAAAATAAAGGGAAAAATATTTTCATATCTCCTGCAAGTGTTGCTCTGGCCCTCTCTATGACCGGAAACGGCGCGGAAGGGACTACTGGAGATGCTATGGCAGAAGTCCTTCATGTAAAAGGCATGGGCTCTGATGAAGTAAATAGTTTAAATAAACTTTTAATGAAGGAACTGGAAAGATCCGGTTCTAATATAGAACTTTCCATAGCAAACTCCCTGTGGTGCAAACCTGATATGAAGTTTAAACCTGATTTTATCGGGAAATGCAAAGATTTTTATGGCGCAGAGGTAAGTAACAAATTTGAAGCAAATGCCATAAATGCCTGGGTAAAAGAGAAAACAAAAGATAAGATAAGTAAGATTATAGATAAAATACCTGAAGAAGCAATACTCTATCTTATAAATGCAATATACTTTAAAGGCACCTGGAAAATTGAATTCGATAAGAAAAAAACAGAGGATAAAGATTTTTTCCTTCTTAACGGCAACAAAAAGAAATGCCCTCTTATGAGCCAGAGAGGAGATTTCAGCTATTATAAAGGAGATAAATTTCAGGCTGTAAGCCTTCCTTACGGTGACGGAAGTACCGCTATGTATATCTTCCTTCCGGATGAAAAAACAGGTATTGCCGAATTTCAAAAAAATCTGACTGAAAAGAACTGGGAAAAATGGATGAATGATTTTGAGGTTAAAGAAGGGGATGTACTTCTTCCCAGGTTTAAAATAGAATATGAAACACTCCTCAATGATTCACTCAACGCTCTCGGTATGGGAATCGCATTCGATCAACTGAAGGCAAATTTCAAAAATATGTGTGAATTCTCAGAGGAAGAAAATGTTTATATAAACAGGGTAATTCATAAAACCTTTGTGGAAGTGAATGAAAAAGGCACAGAGGCTGCTGCTGTCACTGCAGTGGAAATGGGAGCCTTCACTACTTCCGTTAACCCTGAGCCACCGAAAAGGTTTTATATGCTTGTAGATCATCCCTTTTTCTTTGTCATAAGGGATAATAAAACAGGTCTTATTTTGTTTATTGGTTCTGTAGTTGAACCGTAAGTTATATGAAAAGAAAGAGGTAAAAAAATGAATATAATTTTCTGGATAGTTCTTGGAGCCATTTCAGGGTGGATAGCAAGCAGGATTATGGGATACAGAAGCTCGGGATGGGTGAAAAATACTTTTCTCGGTATGGTGGGAGCCTTTGTCGGAGGTTTTGTGATGAACCTTATAGGAGGTGCCGGCATTACGGGATTTAATCTCTACAGTATTTTTGTATCAGTTATAGGAGCCGTAATAACAGTTTATATACTGGGTAGATTTTGAATTACCGGGCAATGAACTGCTATTGTTACTGTCTCATTGACCATTATTGCTTTCCGGTAAAGGTATTTTTTACCTCATATTAAATTTTGTATTGTATTATATCAGAAAAATACATTTTTTTAACTTTTAAGTATGATCATATCTGGACTTTTTGTCCTTTTATATAGTAAAATATATATTGAGCTGAGAATGAGCATTTAATGCCCGGCAATAAGAGTTTGATAGCTCATTTTGACTCATCTCTAAAACTGAAATCAGAAAAGGAGAGAAGCCATGGCTAAAGGT
>CALARM010001097.1 GCA_937888925.1 uncultured Synergistia bacterium
TGGAAAGATCTTTATTATGAAATTATTTTATAGAAAAATTAAGGGAGGTTTTATTTTATGATTGAAATTATTTCAGGCTCTTTTGTATTACCGGAATATAATAAAATTATTCATGACACAGATACGGTTCTGGTAGTCGATGATGATGAATTTATCTGTCATGTAGCAAAAATTATGCTTGAACGTATGGGCTTTAAAGTATTGGTTGCAAGAAACGGACGGGAAGCAGTAAAACTGTTTCAGAAGTATCACAAAGATATAATAGTTGTTTTGCTCGATATTGCCATGCCGGAAATGAACGGAGCAGATGCTTTTCTGGAACTTCGCCGTATCAAACATGATGTAAAAGTTATATTATCTACAGGATATAATGATAGCAGTAATTTTATCGAAGAAGATGAATATATGGCTTTTCTGGACAAACCATATCAAATGGAAGAGTTAATAGACCTTTTACAGAAGCTGATATACCGGTAGTTTTACTCTGGAATAGCCACTATGAAACTTAAGGTTTCCTGGAGAATATGTATATACTATAATTATAATTTTTTTTATTTTTAAAGATCTTTTTTACTGCACAAAAGGAAATTATAAAATTTTAACGAATCTCTTAAATTATATTTTCTTTTATGTCTTCTTTAGAGCTTTAATTAATACTCCGGGAGGTTTTTCTATGATCATATTAAGATATTCGATAATGTTATTATTACTTGCCTGTCTGTCAGGATGCGGCAGTGATGCAACAGGAATAAATTCCAGAAATCCTTTATCATCAGGGACTGTTAATTTTACAGTCAATGCACCTGATATTCCTGATAAAACACTGACAGGCCAGATAATGAACCCCTTTGTCCAGACAATAGATATATATTTATACAATACTGTTGACAGTTTTGATCCGATGAACCCGACCGATTATACGGAAAATTCATCCAATCAATGGCGCCAGGCCCGGAGAAATTCTCCCGGTGGTAACTGGTCTTCTGTAGGGGCTTTTGAAAATCTTCCTTTCGGGAAAAAAGTAGCTTTTTTTGTGGCAAAAAATTCTGCAGGATCGGAAATGTCCAGAAGAACTCATTATTTTGAACTTACACCTGAGAATACTCCCCTGAATGATACTGTTAATCTCGGAGTTGATATAGGAGCAGACGGCACTGTTAATCCCGGTAATATCATCGTTAATAAGAATGACACCCTTTACTGGTTTAACGGCGGAACTCAGCAGATTTCATTGAATTTCGCCACGACAGGATCATATATGTCACCTGATGACAAAAATATAACGATTCCTTCTATGGGACTGGTATCAAGGCAGTTTATAAAGACGGGAAATTATACATATAATGTAGCCGGATCTTCTGTAAATTATACTGTCTCTGTAAATGATCAGACATCTATTACAGATAATACAAATAAAGTTTTACTTTATCATAACGATATACTCGTAAATACATATTCTACAATAGGTGATGCCATTACTGCTTCTGTTCCCGGAGATACAATTTTCGTAGGAGCAGGAGTCTACAAGGAATCTCTTAATATAACCAGACCTCTTACTATTAAAGGAGAAAATAAAGAAACTACCATAATACAACCGGAATCCCTCTGTAATTACAGTGTTGTTTATATAAATCCTTCCGTATCGGGAACAACGGATTTCAGCAATTTCACAGTTCAGGGCATATCCTATTATCCTGTAAAGCAATACGGAATTCGTGCGGAAGATACTGCTACAGGACAGCACCTGAATATACATGACAATATAGTAAATAATATTTCTACCAATTCCGGCACTTACAGTGCCGCCATAGTTGTGGTCAACCAGAACCTTATTACAGGTAATATAAGTAATAATACAGTCAGCGGTTACAGCTGTTCTACAAATAACTGGGGTATTGCATTATGGTGGGGAAGTGCTTCCACTTCCGTTACAATCAGTGGAAATACCTGTACTGGTTCTTCTACTACAGGAAAATCTACAGGTATTTACATAGATGACGGCAATCAGGTTACGTTACAGGGCAACAGGGTGGCCTATCATACGGGAACAAATGATAAAGGGATTTATGCAGACTGCAGTGCAGCAGGGCCGGGAGCCTTTTTGAAGATTAATTCCCGTAATAATATTCAGAATAATACCGTGAACATAGGTCTGGCATTGGCCGGATATAATGTGCCTGTGCTGGATATAAAAAATAATATTATATCCTACGCTATTAAAAAAGGTATTGATGTCGAGAGTGCCGGTATATCTTCCAATGTCCTTTCCATAGAGGATAATATGATGACAGGCAGCCCTTCCGCCATTGTATTTGAAGCGACTTATACTCAGTTAAATACACCGCCTGTCATATCTGGAAATTTTATTACCACGTCCGGTACCGTGACACCTGCTTATATGAACGGCGGCCTTGTTTACCTGAATGATAATCCGTCAGAAGGAACTGTTGCTATAAATGCATCGGGTAACTGGTGGGGATCTTCGAATGGGCCTTCGTCAAACGGCACCTATACTGCTGGATCTATGGCGGATCAGGATGATAACACTAAAGTGGCAAACGGCACAGGTTCATCACTGTCTTCTTATAACAGTGGCGGAACAACAGCAGTGGACAGTAGAATTATTTTTTATCCTTTTCTGACAGTTGAGCCGGCTGTTCCGTAGGAAGTTAGACTTAAAAAATGGCTGAAAAACCAGTGAAGCAATCCCGTTATTACAGCAGAAACTGTTGGGATTGCTTCGTCTCTTCGCTTCTCGCAATGACAAAATGAGCAAATCCTGCTTTATGTTACCCGTTCAATCTTCGGCACCGCTCGATTCAAGCAGGTCTCTTATATGATTGACCTCAATATGTTTTGCCTGACTGAGGGCCGACTCGTTGGAACCTGTTCCATACACATCCACCCTGGCATTAATATCTGCTCCTTTATCAAGAAGCATTTTTACTATATCCTTATTTTTTACATATACCGAAAGAATTAACGGTGTATACATCCCGTCGTATGTATACTCTCCTGCCGGATCATTTTCTCTGATTATATGGACCGGTTTATAATACTGAGGGGTATTGGGATCATAGGGGTAGTTCCGACATTCTGCCAAAATTCCTCGTTAAGTATTCTTTCGGTTATAAATAAAGGGATTTTCACTATTACTATGATAGCTCAAATCCGCATGAAATCACAAAAATAGCATGCGTACCTTGCTACTACAGTGTTTTTCCTGTATTTGTGTAATTTATAGACAAATGTTACATATGATTTTGTAATACACAATATATTATTCAATAATATTATGTATTATTAAAAATAAGCATATTTAATTTTTGAAACTAACTTTATTAAAAAATCTTTATAGCATAATGGTTTTTAACTAATTTTTCAATAATACTCAATATAGTTGAGTATTATTTAGAAAGTACACTTATAAGAAATTTTTAAGATAAACTTCTTAAAGGTACGCATCGATATTTTGTGATTCCATGCGTATTTACAGAATGTCTTGTGGTTCTAAGATTGCCTTCCCATAAGTGAATGAAGGCTTAACGAGGAAATTTTGCAAAATGTCAGACATACCCCATAATGCAAAAAATATAGTCTTTGCAGAATAAAATACTTATAGAAAATCTCCTGCACTAATATATTACATGTACAAGCCCTCCTCCTCCTGAAGTGATTACATATGCTCTTTTACCGTCCGGAGAAAATGTTACATCATGTCCTTCTCTCCCTGAAAGATGTATTGTTGTTAATACCTTATCCGTTGCTGTATCTATGACACTTATATTATCATCAAAATGTGTTACGAAAGCCCTCTGGCCGTCCGGTGATATTTTTACCGAGAGAGGGGCATTTATTACACCTACTGTACCTGTAACTGAATTGGAATACGTATCTATGACACTCACACTGTTTCCGCCGGAATTTGTTACATACGCTTTTTTCCCGTCAGGTGTGACTGCAATCTCATAGGGGACAGGTCCCACACTTATTGTTTTAATAATTTTATCAGTCTCCGTATCTATGACGCTTACAATATCATTCGGAGTTGTAGAAGTTACTATACTTGTTACATAAATTTTTCCTCCGTC
>CALARM010001098.1 GCA_937888925.1 uncultured Synergistia bacterium
TTAAAACCTGACTAAAACACTCTGAAGCAAGTTCCCATTTCTCTGCCTTCAAAAAGTAATTTCCCGTTTCTATATATTCTTCTACTTTTATATCTTTATTTTCTGCCAGTTTATCGAGTATTTCTTTCGAAGAATTATAATCTTTTTTATCCATATATAACTCTAAAAGTTTTTCCGATGCTTTTTTCTTATCTTTCGTAAGGACAGCACATTCCACTGCTTTCTTATAATAGTCTATGGCACTGTTCGGGTCTGAAATAGAAAGAGGATTTTTATTGCTATCAAATGCAATATCTGCAAGGGCAAAAAGGGCTTTTATATTTTTTTCATCCAGTTTTAATACCTTCTCATAGGCCTCTTTTGCTGTTCTATACTGTTTATCACCAAAATCCTTATCTCCAATAGCAAGGTAACGGGCAGGATTATTGTAGTGATTTTTTGCAAGAACTCCTCCTACCAGGAAAACAAGAACAATAGCAATCACTGCAGGTATTAAGAATTTATTGCCTTCTTTCTTTTTTTCAGGAACTTTATAAGTGCCTGAAGAGACTGTATTATAATGGGAAATCTCTTCCTTTTTTATTGTTTTCAAATGATCAGGCTCAGGTAATGAAACAGATTTCACAGGAGTTGCTTCATAAGGAACAGTATCTGACTGACTTACCTTATATGGCACAGTCGGTTCTGAAACATCTTTACCAATATTATCAAGGGCATTCTTCATATGTGCGGCACTTTGATATCTGTCTGAAGCATTCACAGAAAGAGCACACATTACTATATCATCAAGTTCCTGTGATACACGGGGCTTATGGCTTCTTACAGGGCTGAAATCTCCCGGTATTACAGGAACTATTCCTGTAAGGAGACAGTGCATGGTAGCTCCAAGACAATATATATCAGAACGGATTTCAGGTTTTCCCAGAAGAAGTTCTTTAGGAGCAAAAGCAGGCGTCCCTATACCGGTTTTTGTTGTGTCGCTTTCAGGGTTTATACTTCTTGCTATGCCGAAATCTATAAGCATTATCTTATTATCAGAAGCACGGATCATTACATTGCCAGGCTTTAAGTCTCTGTATACTATAGGAGGATCCTGGCTGTGAAGATAGTAAAGAACATCAAGTATTTCTTTTGTCCATTCTATGACAGATTCCTCCGGCACTCCTTCTGTACCGTATTGCCTCATAACAGTATCAAGGTCATTGCCCTTTACATATTCCATTACAAGGTAATAACGGCCTCCTGATACGAAATAATCCTTTACAGTGGGAAGATTTGGATGTTTCAATGTATGAAGCATCTGGGCTTCTTCCATAAATCTGTCTATAAAATACTGTCTGTTGTCTGTGTCTGTGGAAAGTTCGAGCATTTCTTTTACTGCACAGGGGATTTTTTTGAATTTATGATCCAGAGCTTCATAGACTGCCCCCATACCGCCGGATTTTATGAGTCTTTTTATTTCATAGCGGTTTTCAAGCATAATGCCTTCCATAAGGGTACCTTTTGCAGTTGTGGCTATCACTTCTCCCCCGCAGCCTTTGCAGAATTTTGCAGAGTTACTGTTCTGATAACCGCATTTTTCACAGAATATGGCCATAATATGTTCCTCCAACAAACAGACATGACCGGAGCGGTCACAACCAGATATGAAAATAACAGACAGTGAAGCATAAAACTTCATCATTTTCATATAAAATATTTATATATAATTCTACAGGGAAAGGAGGATTTCCCTGCCATATTATTAAAAATTTCTGTCTTTTCTGTCTGAACTCGAACAGGTCGGATTAACGGATAGGTCGGATAAAGGCAATTTTTCCAACACAGATACAGGCAAACAGAAGATAACTGCAGCAATTACAGGTTAATTATGATATAATTTAATTATGAAAGAATACCCTAAAGAAATAAAAATTCAGTGGCATGCTTATTTTGCTCAGGTAATGGAGAAAGTCTGCACCATGAAGATAATGTCAGAAAATTACTGATAAAATCTCTGGAAAAACCAGAAGATGCAAAGGATTATCATCAGGAGATGATCTTTCTATATAATAAACTTTACAGGGAGGTGTTAATAATGAAACTGTTAAATCCTTTTGAAGCCGGATGTGATGAACAGGGACTAAAAGAACTTATACTTGAAGAACCTCTGGGAGGATTATTAATTAAATATAAAGATGAAATTATTAATAAAATAGGTGAAGACGAGATTATTAATAAACTGGGAGAAGATAAGATTATTAATAAACTGGGAGAAGATAAGATTATTAATAAACTGGGAGAAGATAAGATTGCAAAAGCTCTTTTAAATAAAATTGGCAAGCAAAAACTTCTGGAATTACTTGATAAATTTGACTCTGAATAGACTTGACCGGGATTGATAAATGAAAAACCGAAAAACCCTCCTGCATCTTTCGAGCTTTTTTCATAAAGCCTACTAAAAACAGAAAGGGCATTTTTCTTCGTCCGGCCACTGGCCGGCCAGGGATAATCGGCCTGGACAAAGCATGTTTGCACTGGAGTAAAATCCGTAAACCTTACTCTTCTGGCAGGTAGCATGTGCTCAACAGGCGAAAGCCCAGGTTGTTGTTGCGGTTGTCCGGCGTGTTGCCGAACCGTCTGGCAGACCGGCAGTAATCGGGACCGCTGTCCCAACAGCCGCCGCGTATAACCCGGTACGAGCCTGAACCAGGACCAGCAGGATTACTCAACGGACTCTGAGAATAATAACTATTACTATAACAGTCACTGCACCACTCCCATACATTTCCACTCATATCAAACAAACCCCACGCATTCGGACTCTTCTGACCCACTGGATGTACCTGACCGCCGGAATTATTACCATACCAGCAATAACTATCATTCATACTATCTCCCCAGTAATATGCTGTACTACTACCGGCACGACATGCATACTCCCACTCAGCCTCTGTAGGCAGACGATATGTCTTTCCTGTCCTGCCGCTTAACCACCGGCAATATCCAACCGCATCATCCCAGCTCACACGCTCTATCGGATAACTTCTATCTGACCAATTACCCTGATGACCGGAATCATACATAGAATACTCACGATTCGTTACCTCATATTTTCCCATATAAAAACTGCTCACTGTTACACTGTGAACCGGACTTTCATCACCACCATTATTACTACCCATCTGAAACGTTCCGCCATCTATATACACCATGTCAAAATTTACTCCACTACCTGTCTCTGTATAAGACTTTCCTCCCGACACACTCACAGATACCGGAGTCGGAGTCACTGCCGCCTGTTTTGCCAGAACTTCCGCCGCTGCCTTCTTTCCTATAGCTTCTTTATTATTCGGATCTATTACAAGAACTGCTTCATAAAGAGTTACTGCATTATCATATTCTCCCTTTTCATAGCAACCATTCGCCTTCTTCATCAACTCAGAAACCTTGCTGTTATCCACTGCTACTGGAGTAGGAGTCGGCTGGCTGTTCATTGCACTGTCACATTCCTTTATTCGATCCTTCGCATCACTATCTGAGGGATTTATTTCCAGAACACGGTTAAAACACTTTTTCGCTTCACCATATTTCTTTAAATACATTAAAGACAGTCCCTTGTTGTAATAGGCTTTATCATAATCACCTTTCTTGCTTATTGCCTGATTATATACCTCAAGAGATCGTTCCACATAATATGTATTATTTCCGCTCTTTCCCATATTATATAAGGCATAACCCTTGTTATTCAATAACTGAGGAACTCCAGGATCTAACTCAAGAGCCTTATTAAAACAATTTAAAGCCTCCTCGTATTTCCCCTTCTCAAGTAAACTCAATCCCTCTTTATTCCATTCTTTCGCATTCTTTCCACTTACCATTATTGAGGTCAAAAAAGTCACTACTATCATTACTATCAGTACTACAGATAATCTCAATCTCATTGACAAACTCCTCTCTATTTTTTTCTCTCTTATTCGTCAAACAGGGCTTTTATCCTTTGTCTTACTCACAGATTGACACGGATTAATGGATTTCACGGATTTTTATAGGCACTTTTTACTGCCCTTTTCCATACAATATTAGTAAAATTTATGATATAATAAAAATAAAATCAGAGGGAGAAGAATATGAAAAAAATACCCTATGGAATTTCAGATTTTCAACTTATAAAAAAAGAGAATTACTACTATGTTGATAAGACACGGTTTATACAGAACATAGAAGCTTCATCACGATATCTATTTTTTATCCGCCCCAGACGTTTCGGTAAATCATTGTGGCTCTCCCTTATGGGAAATTATTATGACATAGCTAAAAAAGAACTTTTCGAAGATTTATTCAAAGAAACTTATATTTATGATAACCAGACAGATGAAAGAAATTCTTATTTAATTTTAAAATTCAATTTCTCCGAGGTAAGTTCTGATATTAAAGATGTGGAAAATTCATTCAATAATACTATAAAAATAGGATCTCTAAAATTTATAAGAAAATACAGAGATTATATAAAAGATACCAAAAAAAAAGAAAAGATAATAGAAAATATTGAAAAAGCTTCGGAAATATTAAAGTACCTTACAGATTTTGTAGAAGGCAATGAAACAATCTACCTCATGATAGATGAATATGATAATTTCACCAATACAATCATATCCTCGACAGGTAATGAACAGTATATGGCCATAACTCACGGAGAAGGCTTCTACAGGCATTTCTTCAATGTAATTAAAGCAGGAACCACAGGAGGCCCCATTTCAAAACTTTTTATTACAGGCGTATCACCTGTTACTATGGATGACGTAACAAGCGGATTTAATATTGGAGATAATATTACTTCAGACCCGGCAGTAAATCAAATGGCCGGTTTTACGGAAATAGAAGTTAAAGAAATGCTTTCTCATTATGGAATACCTGAAAGTGCTATTGAAATGATGAAGGGATGGTATAATAATTATCTCTTTTCAGAGTATGAAAAAACAAGAATGTATAATTCAGACATGACTCTCTATTTTGTTAAAGAATATCTTAAAACCAGTACACTTCCTAAAAATATGTTAGATTATAATATCAGAACAGATTACAATAAACTCAAATATCTCATCATAACAGACCTGAAGGGCAAAATAAAGGTAAACGGGAATTTTGAAAAATTAAATATCATACTGGAAGAAGGACAGATAGAAGCCAATATAGTAAACAGTTTCCCTGCTGAAAGAATTATTGACCCGGAAAATTTCATTTCTCTTTTATATTATTTCGGACTCCTTACGATAAAAGGCGTAAGCAGAGGAATGACAGAACTTATTGTACCGAATGAAGTGATAAAACAGTTATATTATGAATATATCAGAGAAGGCTATAGAGATACAGATATATTTAAAATAAACCTGTTTAAACTCGGTAAACTTTTCAGTAATATGGCCTATGATGGGAAATGGGAAGAGCTTTTTACATATCTCTCTGATGAAATGAATAAACAGACTTCCCTTCGGGATTATATTGAAGGAGAAAGAGCTATTCAGACCTTCCTGAGAACTTACCTGAATGTTTCAAATTATTATATTACAAGAACCGAATATGAACTTAATAAAGGTTACTGTGATATTTTACTCCTTCCAAATTTACCGAGCTATCCTGATATGAAATATTCCTATTTAATTGAACTCAAATACCTGTCACAGAAGGAATTCAGTCAGACAAACATGGAAGAAAAAATAAAAAATGCAGAGGAAAAACTTGACAGGTATAAAAATGATGAAGGACTTAAAAAACTACTTGGCTCAACCCAAATAATCAGGCTTATCCTTGTATTCTCAGGGGTGGAACTCAAATACAGGTCTGACCACGGATAGGTCGGATTTATCGGACATATCGGATAAAGAAACCAGACTTCGGCAATCATCCGACTCATCCGATAAATTCGACGCATCCGAGTTCAGACCACGGATAGGTCGGATTTCTCGGATATATCGGATTAAGAAACCAATCACGGATAATCTCAATCTCATAAAAAACTACTGCGTACAGCAAAGACGAAACCCCAGATTATAGTCTCTGAAAGAGGAACCGGAACTATAGCGAAAAGAGGATCTGCAGTAATCCTGCCCCTTATTCCAGGCACCTCCGCGTTTGATCCTCTTTGTTCCGGACAGAGGGCCGGAAGGGTCTGTTACACAGGAGGAAGTATAGGGGCCGCTCCAGTCACTGCACCACTCCCATACATTTCCGCTCATATCAAACAAACCCAGGCCGTTAGGACTCTTCTCTCCTACACTATGAATAGTGCCTCCTGAATTATCACTGTACCAGCAATAAGTGTCATTCATAGTATTACCCCAGTAATAATCAGATATAGAACCGGCACGGCACGCATATTCCCACTCTGCTTCTGTCGGGAGGCGATAAATCTTGCCTGTTTTACCGGTCAACC
>CALARM010001099.1 GCA_937888925.1 uncultured Synergistia bacterium
CTGTATTGAAAAATTGTAAAGAATCATTTATTCATACTGCAATTGAAACATCATGCCTTGCAAAAACAGAGGACTTTCTAGAAATAATGAACTGCACAGATTTTGTCTTTGCAGACATCAAACACATGAACAGCGTGAAACACAGAGAATATACAGGTACAGACAATGTTCTCATATTGAAAAATATAAAATCTCTCTGTGAAAGCAGGTGGCCGGGGAAATTAGTCATACGTATGCCTGTCATAGAAAATTTCAATAATAATGAAGAAAACATAATTAATACAGCCGAGTTTATGAAAAATCTCTCTCTGGGAGAAATAAATATTTTATCTTTCAACCCTTTAGGGGAATCCAAATGGCGCCAGTGCGGAATGAATTATCTCTATAAAGATTGCTCGATAACAGGGCGGGATATGATGAATAAAATAAAAGATCTTTTTTCAGAGAAGGGAATTTTCTGTTATATTGATTATGATACTCCCTGGTAGGACTAATAAGTATATATGCCTGAAGAAAATTTCACATCATCAAAGGAGATTTCCAGTTTATCTCCGTCGGTAAATGCCTGAAGAGTCATTCTATCATAAATATTATTGCAGAGACTGTCTATAAAACCGCTGTCAAACCCCATAAATAAAAGACCTTCTTCTTTATCTTTTTCCTGTCTGAATATATTCGAAAAACTCTTTGCTTCACCGCCTGTAATTTTCAATATAACAAGTTTTACATTATGATATTTCTGGAGTATTTTCTTTATCTTTTCAGGTGCCACATCGGCACATTCTACCCACAGCCTCAATCTGCCGTAAGAGTCAAAAGCGACAAGATCGGGAGTATATCTCCAGTCTACAGATGTTTCTACGGAAGGGTTATGCTCAAAAAATATTATGAAAGCCAGGAGTTTTAACATAACATGATCAAGAGACTCTCCTTCGTTAAGACGGAAGAATCTCTTCCCGGCAGATTGATTGTTTACAAACATTTTTATCTGAAATTCTTTCTGTGCCATAACAGTAATCGCCCTTATCTTTATATATAAGTCAAATTCAATGTTCTTATTTAATTATATCATAGATTGCAAATTTAAAATATGAACAATGGAAGGAATTATTAATTATTTAATAGCATATTTATAGTTGACTTCCTGCTCTTTAACCATTAGAATTTAATCAGTGGATAAATAAATGATCTTTGTTGATACCAGTGCCTGGATTGCTATTGAAAGGGAGTGAACATATGTTAAAAGACATAATAAATAAAAGAAGAGCTTACAGGTCACTAAAACCGCTGGAAGTAAAGGAAGATTTAATAAAGGATCTTTCCGAATGTGCCGGTCTTGCCCCTTCATGTTACAACAACCAGCCATGGAGATATGTTTTTGTATATGGTAATGAAGCACTTGCAGAACTGCATAATGCCCTGCCGAAGGCAAATGGCTGGGCAAAAGCGGCATCCCTTATTATTGCAGTATTCAGTAAAAAAGAACTCGACTGTATTGTAAAAGGAAGGGAATATTATTCTTTCGATACAGGCATGGCCACGGCTTTTCTCATTTTAAGAGCCACAGAACTTGGTCTTGTGGCACATCCCATGGCAGGCTTTGATGAAGATAAAGCAAAAGAAATCCTTCATATCCCTTCTGATATGACACTTATAGCCCTTATAGCAGTAGGTACCTATTCAGAGGAAATAAGTCCTGACCTCAATGAAAAACAGATAGAACATGAAAAGAAAAGACCTGAAAGATTTCCTCTGGAAAAATTTGTGTTCCATAATAAATTTACCCTTTCAGAATAATATGAAAATCATTAAAGACATGTTTTTTTATTAACAAAATGTTAACAATTTTCTCTAAGAAATATGATAGTATTATGATATAATTAACTAATCTGATAGTTTTAGAATTAAAATCTCTTTCCTCGCGTCACGCGTTACGCGTCACGCGTCACGATTTATATAAATAATTGCAGGTGAAAATATATGAATGAAATATCCAGTCATATTTCCAGACCAGGGGAATATATGATAAAACTCAGAAATAACAGCAGGTTCCTCGGTGCTCTTCCAAAAGAAGAAATAAGTCCTTCAGACAGAAGAGAAAAACCTGAAAAAATAAGTGATGCAAACATAAGTGATAATGTAAACTTAACCGGCGTTCCCGCTAAAGAAGGAGAGGAAGAATTAATACCGGTTATAATATCGGCAAGAAATCCCGTTCAGGGGGAACTTCTTCTTGCTCCAGGCGCATTCACATCAGAAAAAGTCTCCAGGAGAAACATTAAAGTAGATAGAACTCTCGGAGGAGGAGAAGTCATTGCAAGGGTCAGCAGGGAAACAGCTGAAAAGTTAAAAACTGAAGGCTATAACATAAGTTCAAATGAAACACAGTATATCCTCCCTTCGTATTTCGATCCTGCAAATGATAACGGAGTAGAGCCGGAAGAAACAGAAGTAAAAAAAGATAAAAACATACCTTTTGAGCTCAATGCCACAACAAAAATCAATGAGCTTAAAACTACAGGGAAAGGCGTTGCTATTGCCATTCTGGATACAGGTATATATCCTCATCCGGATATAAAAGATAAAATAGTTGCCTTCAAAGATTTTGTAAATGACAGAGAAACACCATATGATGATAACGGCCATGGTACCCATGTAGCAGGTGATGCGGCAGGAACAGGGCTGGCCTCTGGAGGTAAATATAAGGGCACTGCTCCCGAAGCAAGTCTCGTAGGAATAAAGGTATTAAATTCCGACGGAGGTGCAAAGGTCTCCGATATAGTTGAGGGAATAGACTGGGTAATCCAAAACAGAGATAAATATAATATAAGAATAATAAATATGTCTGTAGGTGTTCCTGTTACCAGGGATCAGTGTAATGCAATAAATCAGGCGGTTAAAAGGGCATCAGAGTCAGGTATAGTCGTAGTTGCTGCAGCAGGGAATGAAGGACCTGTAGAAGGAACAATTGCGGCGGCACCGGGAAACAGTCCCTATGCTATTACAATAGGAGCCATAGATGATAAAAACACGCCTCAGAAAGATGATGATGATATAGCGTCATTTTCAAGCAGAGGTACAAAAGACGGTCTGTTAAAACCGGATCTGGTAGCTCCCGGAACAAATATTATATCACTTAATGTTCCGGGAAGCGAAATTGACAAACAGGCAGCAGCCATAACTTATATAAAACAATTATCTGATGATAAATTAAGAATTTTACCGCCAGTTCTCTATGAAAATTTTGGCATGAATCCGGAACTGGTTACCGGTAAGTCAGACGCAGAACTGAGGAAATTCTGGAATAAAACCTTCTCAAAACTTAACGTTAGCAGTATAGATGATAATTATATCAGCATGCAGGGCACTTCCATGTCAACACCGCTCACGGCAGGCATAATTGCAGATATGCTTGAAATAAATCCGCAACTTTCTCCGTCTCAGGTTAAAGATATTCTTACAAAAACTGCAGATGATATGGGAAAGCCGAAGACTTCACAGGGTGCGGGAGTCCTTGATGCAATGGAAGCAATTCAGGTGGCAGAAAAGACAAAAGGAGAATTACCTGAAATCTTTGCAAAGATGAAAGCACAATCTATGGGATATCTTATCAGCGGCTCAGGAGGAAAAATTGCTTTCAACGGTTAATAGACAGGGAATAGCAGTTAAATAACTGTCTCAAATATATTAATCGTGACGCATCACGGGTAACGCGTGACGGGAGTAAAAAAACAATTAATAAATTGGCATTCCTGAACAAAAAAACATTCTGAAAATTAATTTTCAGAATGTTTTTTTGCTT
>CALARM010001100.1 GCA_937888925.1 uncultured Synergistia bacterium
GTGCTTAATATGATGAAAAATTATCAAGAAACTCGCTGGCATCCTATCCTACTTTATAAAGAGAGGAAATAGTGGCATATACTTCCCTTTTTCATTTTTCATTACAACATAACGTTTAAAATACTCCCTCAATTCTTCATCTATTTCCATTTCTTCCTGTTCAGGAGGTTCCACACCTGTCAGTTTTTTTACCATTACACTGTCCTGATAATCTTCCACTTCCTCATCTGTCATAACCAGAAGAGAGCTTTTAGAGAGAAAGGAGAATTTATCTAAAATAAAATCTAACATGGGAAGATAAAAATCTATTATTTCAAGGCATCTCTTCTCATCAGGCAACTGGCCTCCGTGGGCAAGGGCATTTCTCAGGGCGAGGATGGCTTCCATTCTGTTTATTGAACGACTCCCTTTCAGATCAAAAAATGCTTCAGGTATATCCACTTTTCCCTTTAAACTTTCGGCATCAAGAGGGAAAAAAGGTTTTTCAAATAATTTCGGCATATGTTTACATAGAGTCAGATAAAGACCGATCCAGTCACTAAAAAAAGGACATCTTATCCTTGCCACTGCTTCATTTATTGATTTTACTGATTTTAACTCCTCTTCGGAAAAATCATCAATATTACGCCCATCATTTAAATACTGACTTACCAGGGGAAGTGTTACTATTCTGAGTATCTGATAAAGCGTAAAAGGAAGAGACCATAATTTTTGCTGCGGAGATTCAGTTTCATCTCCTATAATACTGTAAGGTTTTGCCACCGGATAGGGATAATTTATTACAACTACTTTTTGAGTCATTTCTGTACCTCCCTGTAAAATTACTCTCATATGACATCTGACAACTATTTTACCAGATATGTTATTTCGAAGCAATTAAAATCGTATATATTGTCACATCATTAAAAATTGTTATACAACAACATTTATTTTAATGATATAAATCCAAAAAAGTTATAGTTGTATATATATTCGGAATAAATTTCAGTTGAAAAATTTATTTTTGTAAAAACATAATATTTGGACTCTATATACTTATATGACATTTTAATGAAAGGAGGGAAAATCAAAAATTATAAAAGGGATTGAGAATATCATAATTTATAAATTTTAATCGTAAAGGAGAATGATTATGGGCGAATATAGTAACACTAAACTTTATAATGGTTTATTCAACAATATGAAACCTGATTATCCGATGCTGTACGGTGCAATAACAGTCAGTCAGCCACGGACAATCTGTGAACTTGCCTGCGGTGACGGACGTCTTCTGCCTCTATTTCTTTCTTTTCAGGATATAAATATTATAGGTCTGGATATTGAGCCTGAAATGATAGAGTCATTTAAATCCCGTGGCGGAGACAGAGTTAAGAGTATGGTATCAGACCTCTGTATGCCATTACCGGATATTTCCGATGCAGAACTATTAATATTATCAGGTTCCACATTACGACTTATTCATCCGCAGGAACGTCTCAAAGTTCTAAACAATATCTATAAAGCTATGAATGATAATGCCGCTCTATATATTGACCACTGTGAAGTCACCTATGGATTTTATGAAACCTCTCCATGGAGGACTTATTACGATACATTGCGTTTCTGGTGGACTGCCGAATACTGGGAAATTTTGAAAAAATTTTCCTGGAAAAAAGAAGTTACTGAAACTATGGACATATACAGCTACAGATATAATCCTACAGGAGAAAGCGCCGTAATAAATACCTATATCTATTCATTTAATGATCTTTTATCTGACCTGGAGAAAGCAGGTTTTAAAGTCAGCCGGGCTTTTAGTGAATATCAACATCCTTATAATGTTAACAATCACAAACGGTTCATCGGATTTGCTACAGGACAGGCGAACAGTCAGAATTCTTCTGATTTACTGTCAGAGAGATTAAAAAATTTTATGAAGTAAGGAGAGATTATGAAATTACTGAATCATTTTAAAGAATTAATTTCTTCGGCTCTGGACAGGACAGGTAAAAACGATCATTATTATAAAGTTCTTGCTGACACTTTAAACATAGATAGTGACAGTAATTATATTTTTTCTACTGCAGAACATCTTTCCCCCTTCAACTATGCATCTACAGTCAGCAATATTTACCCTTTAAGTGTTATTCACGCTGCTTTACCCGAGCTTTTTGACGGAATTATTTGTATGGCAGGCTCTTTAATACCGCTTGATAATGAAGATTATCCGAGAGGAGTTATAGGGATTGATAATAACAATCAGCCAGTCCGTATAAATCTTAAGCCTCAGAAAGTAAAAAAGAGTTTTTCTTTAATACTGGATTCAACAACTGTACTTCCCGGAGAAGTAGAAAGAGCAGATTATGCTCTGAAAAATATTCTATATGATTCAGCATATAAAAGTACTTACGCACAACAGCTTATTTATATAATGACAGAGCTTTACAACATCTGGAAAATACCGCGTAACAGGCCACTTCCTTTACGCGTATACTCTCTTGAAGAAGTGGCCCTTACTATTTTAACAGAGCTTATTCTGAATAATGATCTCATAATAAATTCCATATTATTTGATCCGAAAATCAGAACTCAACTATACCGGTCACTTAAAAATATATCCTGTGCCTGGAGCGATACAAACGGTACATTTCTTTTCTGGCATTCGAATAATAATAAACTTCACAGAATGGAAGAAATAGATAACAACCTGGTATCTTCCGATTACACAGTAAACCTTTCTCCGGCAGCATTACTTGAAGCTATCAGGAAAAAAGAATTATATCCATGTGTATTTCTGAGCCTGTTCTGTGTGTCGTATCTTCCCGGTATTCCTGTTACCGGCGGTTCAAATCAATTTAAATATTATCAATCCATGATTTATGCCATGAATAATTTAAATATTACCTGCCGTTCTCAGGATTTATCTCTCTATGGTTATGGAACAACAGACTTTACAACTTTCCCGATCAATCATAAAGATTTTCTGCCACAGCAGGGAGCCGGAGTTTTTCTCGGACTGAAAGAAACTGTAATAGAAACAGTTATGAAAGAACTGGGAAAAAGGGATGTAATATTGTAAGCGTTCAGATGTCATCAGTCAGAAGTCGATTTTGCATGATTACAAAGATAATTCTCCTGGCTATGAAAAGGGTTGATTAATGAACGCTTACATAATATTTTTTTAGGAGGAATTAACTTATGATAAACTTTAAAGGTACATCATATCTTGGTTTACAGGATGATCCGCAATTTATTAATCTGGTTCAGGAAGGACTTCATATCTACGGTACCACCAATCCCACATCAAGACTTTCCGACTATAATTTTAATGAAATAGAACTTATGGAGAAAAACATCTCCGGAATACTTTCTACAGAAGATACAATTTTATTTACCAGCGGATATTTAGCCGGCCTTACAGCAAAAAGTTTTTTTGAGTATTTCGCCGGTAAAAATTCTTTACCGGTAATAGAAGCCCCCCGGTTACACCCATGTCTGAAAAATGATAATTCTTCTTTGAAAGTTCAAGAAGTAGAAGAAAATCATTTTATTGATTATATTCTTAAGATAAAAAATTCAGTTGCAAACTGCATATTGATAAACAATCTTGTAGATTCCTTTACTGGCTTTCCAGAGCCGGTCGATGTTTATTTTAGAGAAATTAAACCTTTATGGATGGTAAGTGATATTTCTCATGCTTTTGAAGTTGCCAATATATCAAAAATTCTGCCGGCAGAAATAAGAGGTAAAACTATCTTTGTAAGTTCAACAGGAAAAGCCTGTGGAGTTCCAGGCGGGTTCATATCAGGGAATAAAGAAATAATTGATCATATATGTAAAATTATGCCTGTTTATTCTGCAGCAGCTCCCCCGCCTCAGGCAATGGCTTATGCCTTTAATAAATCGGAAGATTTGAGACAGAAAAAAAGAATAAACCTTGAAAAAAATATTGAAGAATTTGAGAAAAAAACAGGATTTTACTCCCAGGTAACGGGAAAAAAAGAAAAATTTCCCATATATTGCCTCGGACAGAACAGGGATGATATTTTTTCTTTATTAAGTGAACAGGGATTATTCTGCAGTTATTTATCTTATCCTACCTGTACCAGTCCAAAATATCTCCGTATAGTGCTGAACGCGGCACATACATATGAGGATATAGATAAAATATCCTCTTTATTATGGAAAAATAATTTAAAAATCTGTACAACATCTTTTCCTGCTCCGGGCCGTATTATTTATCTATAAAAATAAAATATAAAATTAATATTAGAAAGGGAGGTTCTGCAATGTTAATTGATTTAATGGTATTTCATGAAGCAGGAGGTAATCCTACATGTCTTGTCCTTACCGAAGTGCCTTTTATTCATCAGGGAGAAACAGGGAAAAAATTGATTAAAGATTTGAAAAATAATATTTCCGTTATTCCTCCGCTAGATCAGGTAGCTTTCTTACTTGATAAGAAAAAGAATTTTCTTAAATTCAGAATGGCAGGAGGAGAATATTGCGGTAACGCATTACTTGCTCTTGGCTATTATCTTAATATGGAAGATGGTGAAGGAACTGTAGAAATTATTCTTGGAAATAACAAAGAAAATTTATCCACACAAAACACAACTATTTATAAAAGAGACAATCTTGTTACAGCTATAGTCAACCTGGACAGGTTATATATAGAGTATTTTTCCTCAGTAAATATTTTTCATATGAGAGGCATATCTCATGCAGTATTGTCTGACAATAAGATTCCAAATGAAGATAAATTCAAAGATTTTCTTCGACAATATAATCTCATATCAAAAGAAGCATCAGGAATAGTTTTTATCGAAGATAATGATAATGAAATCTTTATAAATCCATATATTTATGTTTCATCACTTGATACATTTATCAATGAAAATTCCTGCGGTTCCGCTTCAATTGCTGCAGGATTATGGAAATATCTCAATATAAATAAAGACATTACAGATTTTCCTGTTATACAGAAGACAGGAGAACCGGTATATGTTTCTGTTAAAAGAAATGGGAATTTCTTAGCTTCTTTAACAGCTGAAGTAGAAATAGTATTTCATGGTAAAATTGATATTTAATATTAGGTAATTGAAAAAATAAAACGAACTGCCATATAAATTGACAAAGCCGCTTCTGTATGCTGTTCTTACCATGTCTACTTACATACAGCATCCTTATAAGCTGAGTCTGGTGACGGGTTGCACACACCCTGGAGTTCAATTCTCCATCCAATGTGCACTGTAGACATAACTTGCAGCAGACAGTTTGCCGGATTCTTATTACACATAATTTTAATTCTAAAAAGTATAAGTTGTATATATATTTGACATACCGGCTAAAGGCCGGTAAATTTATTTTATGAAAGGAGGAGTTGCAATGAATATGCAGCTCACAAAAATTAATCAAATTATTATGGTATTGGGTTTATCTCTACTAATGCTCCTCACGGGGTGCGGAGGCGGCAGTGACACTATCGGTTATCCACAGGTACCGGCTAACAACAATTCAGGTATCATTTCCATACCTTCTACTGATGTTCAGCTTACTCCTGTTCCGACTGAAACTAGTTCCGATATAGACGCACTTCAAACAATTACTCCTTCAACTGAAGAGATTGCAGTAAATACAGTACAAACTCAAGATGATACTGCTGAATATGAATACAGTGACCCATCAAAACCTCTCATTGAAGATAATTCACTTACCGCTTCTGTAAATGGAGGTTCAAGTCTTTCATCTGCAGTATCTGTATCCATACCTTACAACACAACAGGCTCTATTAATAAAGCAGGAATACCGGGATATTATAAATTTAATATCTCAGGGAACAGTAATGTAACAGCTACTTTGAATTTTACTCACTCAAGAGGTGACATTGACATGGAATTACTTAATTCATCAGGCACCAGAACAGCTATTTCTAACGGAAGCTCGAATACGGAAAAAATAACCAAAAACCTTTCATCAGGCACTTATTATGTAAAGGTCTATGGCTACAACAGAGCACTTAATTCCTACTCTTTAAGTATTACAGGAAGCAGCACTGCTAAAACTATCTATACCTGTCAGATTGTAAGCCAGTACGGACATCCTGCAGTAGAGATAGGAAAAATCGTTGTTTTACAAATAAAAATTAAAAATACTGGCAACACAATATGGTACTGGAATAAAGTAAGACTCGGTACCTGGAACAGCCAGGATAGAAACTGCGGATTCTATTTCAACGGTGCAAGGGGATGGCTCAGTCCTAACAGAATTAGAATGGTCGAAAACTCTGTAAATCCAGGACAGACTGCTACATTTGAAGCAGAATTTAAAGCCGTTCCTTCTACAACTATCAAAGGCGGAACATGCCATAAAGAATATTTCAGACTCGTTGTAGATAATGAACCGGGACAGGGCAGGTTTGGCCCTGAAGGCATATTCTGGGCTATTACTGTTTATGACTCGAATCCCATTCAGGTTACCACTGACGGAAGGGAATTCTTTGGTGATACTGGAAACGGTTATTATCAGAGATATTATTTCAACATGACAGGAGGTAAAAAGTATACAGTTACTTTAAATCCTCTCAACAACTGCAATACAGACCTTTATACACATAATAACAGGAATGTAAATAAGGGGTACTATATAGGGAAATCCACAAACGGTGCAGGACAGGCCGATAACGTCACCTTTACTGCTCCTTATACGGGACAGAATTATATTGCCGTTTATGGAGTCGGAGATTATAAGAATTCTTTCAAGCTTCAGGTTCGTGATAACAGTGCAGGCAGCGGAACTGTTCTTGCTGATTTAATATCCATATCTCCGCCAAGAACCTGGAGTACTATACCAGCAGTACAGCAGCAGGGTGGAAAAGAACAATGTGCCGAATATGTTCAAAGAATTTTCAGCGAACATGGCAATAATACTATATACGGTGATTTTAATGTTGACAGAGCCGCTTACTGGTTTGGTCAGAACCCTTCAGGTTATACTAAAATATCCAATGGCAGCGGGCAATCTATTCAAACCGGTGATATTATCTGCTGGAGTGGACTTACCTGGGGACATGTAGCCATAATTAACAAAGTAACTTCAAATTCTATTGAGGTTATTGAAGCAAATTATCCTACCGGTGCCAATAACGGTTCAACTCTTCTGAAGAGAACAATCTCTTATAATTCATCTACAAAGATTGTATCCAATGCAGGCGACGGATTGACTGTTCAGGGATGGTTTCATCCGGAAGGTAGTAAGAGCCTTTTATACAGATAAACATATAGAAACGCCCCACGGACGGGGCGTTTCTATCGGTATATGTTTGAATTAAGATGGAGGTGTGTATTTATGACACGGGGAAGCATAAAATGCACTAATTGTGGTGGTAATCTTGACATTCCAGAAGGATATAATAAGATTTTCTGTCTCTACTGCGGCACACCGAACTTATTAACAGATGTTCTCGAAATACCGGGAGTCGGTTTAAAATGCCTTTGTTGCGGCAAAAGAAATAAAGATGAAAGTATATATTGCAGCAAATGTGGAAGCAGTCTTCAGAATATATGTCCTTTCTGTGAAGAAATGCATAGCTATGATATAACTTACTGTCCGAAAACAGGTTGTAATATAAAAGAATATATAAAAGAATTTAATAGATGTGAGAATAAACGCCGGGAAAGAATTGAAGAATTAGACACTGAAATAAAAGAACTCTGTACTGAAACGGATAGAAATATGGTATCCATATATTCTACATCTTTTATCACAATTCAAATATGCAGATATAATGTAACAAATAAAGAGTTCTGTGTTTTTTTAAATTCCGAAGGAAATCAGATTGAAGACAAAAGTCCCTGGATAAATATAACGGATAATGAATACTGTGGAATAACAGGAGGCCCGGTATCAGGAACATTTTATGTTAAAGATGATTATGAGAACCACCCTGTGGTAAATATAAGCTGGTATGGAGCAGTGGCTTACTGTAACTGGCTGAGTATACAGAGCGGTCTTGAAAATTGTTATGGTGGAGTAAATGATAGAGAATATATATTTACAGGCAGGAATGGTTATCGCCTTCCCACAGAGGGAGAATGGGAATATGCCTGTCGTGCCGGTTCTAAAACCGTATATTACTGGGGAAATTATATGGAAAATGATTATTGCTGGTATGAAGCTAATTCCGGTTATATTATTCACCCTGTGGGACAGAAAAAGCCGAATGCTTTTGGGCTCTATGATATGAATGGTAATGTATCAGAGTGGTGCTATGATCGTTATAAGGACAGTCCAACGTATTTTTGTATCAGATGTGA